>JBGPOI010000075.1:0-14336 GCA_041487975.1 Binatia bacterium
ACGGTGACCTGCCAAACCTCAGAGAACCCGCTGCTCTACGCGCCGCCGCCGCGAGTGTAGCTTCCTGAAGCCCGCTTCAGCATTGAGTTCAATGGGCGGAGACGCTCGCCGCCGTCCGTGGTCGACGCATCAAGAACACGACCGGGACCAGAGCGAAAAAGATGTAGGCGATCAGGCGGAAGTCATCGACAAACGACATCAGCAGAGCTTGGCGCTGTACCTCTCCGTAGATTAGCGCTAAGAACGATTCCATGTGCACCCCGTCACCACGCAGCCCGGGAATGGCGCCGGAACCGGCCAGGGCAAGGCGCCGCCAGACCTCCGGATTGTAGGGATGGATATGAGCGGTCAGGTAGTTTTGATGGATCTGGGTCCCACGGCTGAGGAAGGTGACCAGCAGCGCGATACCGATACTGCCGCCAATCGTCCGTACCATGTTGAAGAGCCCCGAGGCGTTGGCCATCTGTTCTTTGGGTGCCGCGCCGAGACTCAATGTTGTCAGCGGAACAAAAATAAAACCCGAGCCGGCCCCACGGAAAAACCCGGCCCAGGCGATCTCCCAGAAGCCGACCTGCGGGTTAAAGTGCGTCATGTCCCAGGAGCCAAAGCCGGCGGCCAGACACCCGAGAGAAACCAGCCAACGCGGATCGATACGGTTGAAGAGACGCCCTGCTACCATCATCGAGAGAAATGTGCCGATGCTCTGGAAGGACAATACCTGGCCGGCCAATAGTGGGGTGTAGCCCGCTACGAGCTGGCAGTACAAGGGAATGAGCACGAACGTGCCATAGAGGCCGAACATAATCGCGGTGGTAAACATCGTCCCCACGGCAAACGTGCGGTTCTTGAGAATGCGCAGATCCACCACCGGCTCTTTTGTCCGCAACTCCTGCAAGACGAACAGGACTGTGCCGACCACGGAAAGAATAGCCAGGGTGACGATGAGGTTAGAGCTGAACCAATCCTCCCTTTCTCCCTTATCCAACAGGATCTGTAAGCTGCCCATCCCTAAAACCAGGAAGGAGAGACCGAGCCAATCTATGCGTTTGACCGCGCGCTTGATGTAGGGCGGATCGACCAGGATCAGCGTAATCAAGAGTACCGCGATGGCGCCGACGGGCACGTTGATGTAAAAGATCCAACGCCAACTGTAGTTGTCGGTAATCCAGCCACCCAAGATAGGACCCAGCACCGGCCCGAGCATCATCCCCACCCCCCATACCGCCATTGCCATTCCCTGCTCCTGCGGGGGGAAGGTCTCCATGAGAATAGCTTGGGAGAGAGGCATCATGGCCCCACCGCCAAATCCCTGGATGACACGAAACAAGACGAGGCTTTGGATGTTCAGCGCGGACCCGCACAAAAGGGAACTAGAGGTAAACAACACGATAGAGAAAATAAAGAAACGTTTGCGACCAAAAACACTGCCTAGCCAGCCCGTGAGCGGAATGACAATGGCGTTGCCGACAATGTAGGAGGTCAGCACCCAGGCGGCTTCATCCACCCCCGCGGACAGGCTTCCGCGGATATGATCCAGAGCGACATTGGCAATGGTCATATCCAGCACCTCGACGATGGTCGCCAGCATGACCGCGACAGCGACAAGCCACTTGTTGACAGTCGGAGCACTGTGAGAAGCGGAAGAAGTCTGAGTCGCTGTCATTGTTCCGCGTGTTCCCTTCTGCTCTGGAAAGAAATGGGAGACTTACTTTTCCTCCCCGGAGGTCAGCGGAGAGGGAGGAAGATTGACTGGTTTTCCAACTCCGGCGTCGGGAGACGCTGCCCTCTTCTGCACTTCCTCTTGTAAGAGCGAGCTGAGAAGAGGGCCCTGGTGGTCATGGATATCGATAGTCACTCCTACAGAAAGGCCTATCCGTAGCGGACGATCCACCGGAGGAGGTTCACTTAAAGTGATCTTCACTGGCAGCCGCTGCACGACTTTCACCCAGTTGCCAGTGGCGTTTTCGGGAGGGAGCAGCGAGAAGGCCGCACCGGTCCCCGCGCTCAGGCTATCGACCGTGCCCCGGTAGACATATCCTGGATAGATATCCGCCTCGATCTCCACCGGTTGCCCCACCCGTACGTGGGTGAGTTGGGTTTCTTTGTAGTTCGCCTCGATGTAGATCCGGTGCAAGGGAACAATAGCCATCAGCGGTTGACCTGGCTGCACCCGCTGGCCCACCTCTACCGCTTTGCGACTGACCATCCCTTCGATGGGCGCCACGAGGGTACAGTAGCTCGCGTTTAATTCCGCCTCGCGCACCGCCGCCTCGGCCTGTTTGACAATGGAGTGCTCGGAACGCGGGGTTTTTTCATCTCCACCGAAAGTCGCCTTGGCTTGTTCTATCTCCTTTGCCCGGGTTGCCTCCAGCTTCTTCGCCTGCTCAAGTTGTTTCTGCTTAGTGTGCAGGCGAGAGAGGGCAGTATCGTACTGGGTCTTCGCTCGGTCAGATTGTTGGATGGAAATGACCTGTTCTTCAAACAGCTCTTGCGCTCGCCGGAAGTCGAGTTCGGCTTGGTGGAAATCGGCTTGCGCTACGGCCACCTCAGCCTGAGCAGCTTCAACCTGAGCGCGGGCCGCCTCTCTCTGTGCTTCTGCCGCCCCGACTGCGGCGGAAAGCTGATCAACGGTCTCTCCCGCGCGCGCAAAAGTCGCCTTGGTTGCAGCGATATGCACCTCGTAGTCCCGGGGGTCTAGGCGGACAAGCACCTGACCTGGTTTCACCCACCAGTTATCGCTCACGAGCACTTCGGCCACTGTCCCCGGGATACGCGGGGTGATCTGGGCGATGTCTGCCTGGACATAGGCATTGTCGGTGGTGACGTGCATGGCATAGTAGGTCCAGGCTTTGAATCCGTAAAACGCTCCGGTCGGGAGCAAAAGAACAGAGAGGATCAGCAGAAACCAACCTCTCTTAGAAAAACGCAGTTTCTCTGTCACGATTTTCCCTGCCAGCTATAGCTAAACGTGAGATTCTGCCAAGTTTTATCTGGATGAAGGTATGCCTTTCAGTTCAACCCGTGGGTAGTAGGGCTGCTCACCCAGCGCCTCCACCGCCGCCCAGAACTCTGGCCCCGAGGCTTTCCCTACCTCTTCTAATTCCCAGCTTTGCCGTTTGAAGTTCCAGCTTTCCGGACGGAGCCGTTGGGCCTCGGCGAAATAACGCTGTGCGTCCTGCGCATGTCCCTGGTGGTATAGGTACTGGCCAAGGCGGAAGTTGGCGGTTGCCCGCGTGTCGTTATCCCGCGGACCGCGCATCTGTTGACGGACTTCTGCGGCCGACAGAGCATACACGCTAGCGTCTCCTTTGGCGACCCAATCGCGCAGGGCGTCCACGTACAGTTTGCGGGTACGCTTTCCCTCGGCGGCCACGGCCTCGGGCATCTGAAAGGTCGTTTTGTCCATGGTACGGAACCCGTCACTCGCGCCGGCCGGTTCCGCCGGTCGAACGATGCGTCCGGCTTCGTTGATCCAAACCGCGGTCGGAACGTTGACCATGTTGTACAGCTCAGCGACCACGTGCTTCTCGTCGATGAGACACGGGTACGTGGGAGTTGCCGCTCGGCTACTCAGGGTTTCTTCCCAACCCATGATATCCAGTAACTCTTTGGGGAGCTGTGCGGGCGCCGCCGGGCGGATCCAATCTTTCACCGCCGCCACTCCACCGGTGTCGAAGGCGACCGAGATGATGATAAAGCTTTTGTCCTTTAGTTCCTCATAGATGCCCTGCCAGACCGGCAGATCGAAACGGCAACCTCACCACGAGGCCCAGGAGACCAGCAGGACTTTCTTGCCGCGGTGATCTGAGAGTGAATGCATCCGGCCGTCGAAGTCGGGCAAGGTAAAATCAGGCGCCTGAAGGGACAGCAACGCCGCGCTGCGCGTGCCGGCCGCTTCACCGAAGAACCACACGTTGTGAGTATCGTCGTGGACGACAGGCTGGTTGAGCAAACGAGCGAGCGCGGCGAGGTTAAATTGACTGCCTCCCGCTCGCACGAACTCGCCTTCGCGTCCGGATGGGATCGGCACACACACGTCGCCTAAGCAAGCTCCCTGCGGTTTCAATTCCCATCCCGTCGTGGTGCGCAACGCTTCGAGCGACAGCCATAAGTTCTCTCCTTCGGCCGCCGCGCTCGCGGCCGATGACGGCCGCTCCCCGTAAATGACAGTTACTGGCATAGTCACCTCCTGGTGATTAGGTCGAGATGGGGCGATGGTACGACGCGGCAGCAAAGTTGGCAATGTCGGGGGTAGTTGGCAACGGTCAGCGTCAGACCGGAGAGATTGGGGATTGCGAGGTGCGAGAATCACCATTACTTTAATAAAATCATCAGGGGAAACGGGAGCACCCCTTGTTGCTCCCTCTAGAAGAGAAGGAGGAGAAGTGATGAAGCTAGGACGCGCGTGGACACTAATGGCAGCAGGCCTTGTAGGTGCAAGCCTTCTGCTCTCCCCACTGGCGTACGCTGAAGAGGGGACACAAGGCAGCACTATGACGGAAGGCCACCACCACAAGGCAGCGACGAAAACAACACACGGGAAGAAGCACAAAGCTAAGAAAGGAACGACAACGACAGAAAAGACCCCAGAAAAGACACAATAAGGAACGAGAAACGAGGACGGGGGAAGGGGCTGGGCTCGCTTTGTTAAGAAAACAAAACAATGCCCTTTCGCTTCTTCCTGCCGCTCCCAGCATATCTTGTGGAGACGCCAAGACTGGTTAGTGCTGATTAGTGTTGTACTCGCAATCAGTACCAGTAGGCATCTTCTCCGCCCAGCCACTGTCTGGCTTCATGGTTGCGGCTGGACCAGTCGGCCGAGGAACAGAATGCTGCTTGAACTATTGTCCCGGATGAGGAAGACAAATGGGTGATCAGCATGGAAGATCGCTGGCGGCGGACCTGCAGATATTGCTCGTGCAATCACCCCAGTGGCAGCCGCCGCCTCGGTGCCTTTTTCGTTGACTTTGACATACGCCTTATGAATCACTGCGGACAAGTAGAGACCCTCTTCCTCACTCATGCCAGAAAAATCGGCGGCGGGGCTGAAGGCGAGCGGCATGCCCATCTTGGAAAGAATTTCCTTGAGCATGAACTGTGCGGTAATTTTGAACTTCGGCAGCGTCACCACAACTTCGTGTTGCTGCAATTGAGGCAACCACTTCGTCAGGTTCTGCGCCGTCAGGGATTGTTCAAACTCTGCTAACCCGTCTACTTTCTTCGGCAAGAGCACCACCATCGAGAGTGTCCCACTGACATAGGGAAGCTCCAGAGCCTGGAAGTTATCCCCCTCAAAGTATTTGAAGAAGCCAGTCTGATGCATCATCGGCACGGTGACCTGTCGATCGGCCGCAACCTTGAAATCCTCTTCCTTGGTCAGAGGTTTCATGAAGGGGCTCACCCAATCCCCTTTAAAATAAATGGCGTTAGTCAAGACTAGCCGGGTCCATTCATCGAGTGCCCCCGGCGGGATCAGATCCTTGATCTTGTCTTTAGTCTGCTGCTCTACCCAGGTGTTGATGGTCTTGCGAGCCTCTTCGGCGGCAGTCTGGAAATCGACTTCGTTCAGTCCAGCCCGGTAGTAGGTCTTAGTGGTCAGCAGGAAATCTTCGCGAAAGTGATAACCCTTTTGCCCCCAGAGAGCATTGGCCACATGGAGTTGATAGCCGTGAGTTTCGCTGTCAGCGTGGAGGTCTTTACTCAGAGTGGCGAAGATTGGAGGCAATTGTTGTTGCTCGGCAGGAAAGTGCAAGACCGTTGCCATCTGCTCCGCAGTCTGGCCGCGCGCGCCGGTATAGGTCATGGCGAGAGCGGTAGAGAGACTCAAAGGAGAAAAGAAGAGATTGCCCTCTTGGCTGTGGAGCTGGGCATAGAGGGAGAGGGCAAATTCTGTATTCCCCTGGACCACCAGGGCCTTGTCAACGACCTCAGAAGCAGTTCGTTCCTCTACGGCCCAGCCGCTCGTCCCCGCTCCCCAGGCCAACAAGAGTAGCACGGAAATGGTGAGGCGTTTCATAGAGATCTAGCCTAAGCAGGTTTCCTGAGCGCATTCAAGCTAGACCTCCTAAAAGTTTTCCTTGATCGTGGCTTTATCAAAACGACCGGGGTAATCCCAAGCGCTCGCCGATGAAATTGAGCACCATCTCATCGGTGATCGGCGCGATGCGGTACAGCCGGGAGTCGCGCCAGTAGCGCTGCATGTCGAACTCCATGCTGTAGCAATAGCCGCCGAGAACCTGCATGCCGCGGTCGGCGGCCTGGCAGGCGACATTGGCGGCGACCAGTTTCGCCATGTTCGCTTCCTGCCCGCACTCCCGTCCGAGCGATTGCATCCAGGCGGCTTTGTAGGTGATCAGCTTGGCCAATTCGATATCGGTGGCGGTCCTGGCAAGTTCGTGCTGAATGGCTTGAAACTGGCCGATTGACTTGCCGAAAGCGTGACGTTGTTGAGCGTACTCCAGGGCGTCGGCAAACGCGGCTTGGGCCAGCCCCAAGCAGATCGCTGCCACCAGGATGCGCTCGTTGTTGAGCATGGGCAGCAAGTCGTAAAAGCCGTAGTCCAGCCGACCCAAAATGTTCTCGCGCGGCACGCGCACGTCGTTGTAAAAGACCTCAAACGAACTGGTCGCGCGGATGCCGAGTTTGTTGATCTTGCGGATCTCGATGCCCGGCGTCTTGGGATCCACCAGAAACGTGGTGATTCCCTGGGTCTTCTTCGCCGCGGTGGGGTCAGTGCGGGCATACACCACCATGTAGTCGGCCAAGTGGGCGCAAGTGGTCCACACTTTCGCGCCGTTGATGACGAAGTGGTCGCCGTCGGCGCGGGCAGTGGTTTTCATCACGTTGAGCACGTCGGTGCCGCCGTCAGGCTCGGTGATGGAAATGGCGAACATCACTTGCCCACGCGCCAACCGGGGGAGGAGGTCCTGCTTCTGCTTGTCGTTGCCGGCGAAGGCGAGAGCCTTGGCGCCGAAACAACTGGACATCATGAAGGTCAGGGCGACCGATGCGCTTTTCTTGGCCATCTCCTCGACGACAACGACCATGTCGAGGATGTCGCCACTGGAGCCGCCATACTGGGTGTCGATGGGGATACCGAGGTAGCCGGCTTCAGCCAGCGCGTTCCACACACGGCGGGGAAATTCTTCTTTTTCGTCCATTTCCCGCACGTATTCACGCGGGCATTCGCGAGCCACAAGTTTTTGGATCTCCTGGCGCAACAGCTCTTTCTGCTCGCCGAGGTCGAAGTTGAGGTCGGACTGCGTCAGGTGTGTTTCCATCGCGTCGGCACTCCTTTGCTGAGGGCGAGAGTATCTCTGGTGAGCTAAGAGTGTCAATCAAGTCAGTAATTAGCTCTCGGCCATTAGCTTTCAGCAAAAACAAGGAACACAAGAAACAGCCGACTATTGCCAAATTATAGGCTTGCAGGTAAGTGGTTGCTTGTCACCGCTGTCTGGCTACTGACTACTATGTCTTCTCCTCTCGCAGGCCTCCGTATCCTCGACCTCTCCCGCGTCCTGGCCGGGCCGTACTGCACGATGCTGCTGGGCGATTTAGGGGCTGAGGTCATTAAAGTGGAACGGCCAGGGACGGGCGACGATACCCGCGCTTGGGGACCACCGTTTGCTGGCGGAGAGAGTGCCTACTATCTCTGCGCCAACCGTAACAAGAAGAGCCTCACGGTTAATCTTAAGTCTGCTGCCGGTCAGGAGATTATCCGCCGGCTGGCGCGAATCAGTGATGTGCTGGTCGAGAACTTCAAGGTCGGAGAGTTGACGGAACTCGGCTTGGGGTACGATCATCTTAGGGCGCTCAATCCTGGGCTGGTCTACTGCTCGATTACCGGGTACGGCCAGACCGGGCCGGACAGCGACCTGCCAGGCTACGACTTTATCATCCAGGGGCGCGGCGGTGTGATGAGTATCACCGGCGAGCCGGGCGGTGAACCCATGAAGGTGGGCGTTGCCGTCGTTGACATCACTGCTGGTTTGTTTGCCGCCAACGCCATCCAGGCCGCGCTGCTCGCCCGGGTGCGCACGGGTCAGGGTCAGGCGATTGATATTGCCCTCCTTGATGCTCAGGTCGCCTGGTTGGCAAACGTGGCCAGCAACTATCTCGTGTCCGGCCAGCGACCCGGCCGCTTCGGCAACGGCCACCCTACTATCGTGCCGTACCAGTCGTTCCGCGCCCGGGACGGCTTCTTCTGCCTGGCCGTGGGCAACGACGGGCAGTGGCAGAAACTCTGTCGCATGTTAGGGCATCCGGAGCTTGCTGATGATCGACGTTTCGCGACAAATCCCGCACGGGTCCAGCAGCGGGAGGTGTTGATCTCCATCTTGCAAGAGATCTTCTCGACCCAGGACATTGCTTTCTGGTTGCGTGAGATTGCCGCTGCCGGGATTCCCTGCGGTCCCGTGCACGCTCTCGATCAAGTCTTTGCCGATCCCCAGGTCCTGGCGCGCGACATGGTATGGGCTGTCCCACACCCAACCGCTGGAGAAGTGCGACTCACCGGCTCGCCGCTCAAGCTGTCGGAGACGCCTGTGGCGTACCGCGCTCATCCTCCGCTCCTCGGTGAACACACTGACGAGGTGCTCGCTTCCCTGCTTGCCTACTCTGCGGAAGAGGTGGTGCGGTTGCGGGCAGAAGGGATCGTATGAAACACTCTCAATCCAACCACCGGAGATTGAGGTAAGTGGTTACGGACCAGGCTGACTTGTCAGCAAAGAGGGAGGTAACGCATGGCACTTTTTGACCGTGCCTGGATGGAGACCTGGCGGCGACTAGTGAACGCTGACGAGGGCCTTCAGGTTATCGGCCGCTACTTTACCGCCGAGTTGGTCTTGGGCTTTGGCGACACGACCTATCTGGTGTCAGTAAAGAATGGCGCCATTGGCCAGATTCGTGATGCTGCGGGGAACGCTCCTCCCACCAGCCTCGCCTTGCGTGGGCCGTGCGACGTGTGGGAACAATTCGTCCAGCCGGTGCCGCCGCCGCGCTACAACGGAATTTTTCCTCTGGTGTTTGGCAAGCTCTTGACGATGACAGGGGATGAAATCGTCTTCTGGCAGAATTTACGCGCGTTGACCGTTATGACGCACCTGATGCGCGTGGCCAGCAGATAACCGAAGGAGGATGGCTATGGTACGCATGGACCCAATCGTGGGCCGCTTCGCCTACATTCCCTATGAGGGGACGGAGTATCGCGTGTACTTCGAGGAGGCTGGGCAAGGGATTCCGTTGGTGTGTCTGCATACCGCCGGCGCGGACTGTCGGGAGTGGCGTCACCAACTGTGCGACCCGGATATCACCCGTGATTTCCGCGTGTTGGCCTTCGATCTCCCGCGCCATGGCAAGTCGCTCCCCCCGGATGGTTGGTGGAAAGAGGACTATCGGCTGACGGCCAAGTTCTATGGCGATTTCATCATGGCCTTCTGTCGTGCGCTGGAACTGGAGAAGCCGGTGATCATGGGCAGCTCGATGGGCGGGAACATCTGCCTGCACCTGGCCTTGCGCTTTGCCGAAGAATTGCGCGCCTTGATTGCCGTAGAGGGGTGCGATTACTCGCCCGGCGGTTTTATCGACTGGTGGTGGCACCCGCATGTGCATGGCGGCGAGGTCGCCGCGGCGGCGATGCTCGACATCATGGCCCCGCACAGTCCGGAAAATTATCGCTGGGAAACCTGTTGGTACTATGCGCAAGGGGGACCCGGAGTGTTCAAGGGTGATCTCTACTTCTACAGCGTAGATCACGATTTTCGTGAGCGCTGCGGCGAAATTTCCGGCAAAGCGCCCATGTATTTTCTCACCGGTGAATACGACTTCGCCTGTACGCCGGAACTGGCCGCGGCCACGGCCAAAAGAATCAAAAACGCCGAGGCGATCACCATGCGTGAGATCGGTCACTTTCCCATGAGTGAGAACCCCGCCCTGTTCAAGCGGTACCTGAGGCCGGTGTTAGAGAAGATTTTGCGCGCCGCGTTAGCCGTCCGCTGAATACAGGTTCCCTCTCCCTTCTGTGGGAGAGGGACAGGGTGAGGGAGCACGGTATATAAGGTGAAACGGGAGCGATCCTATCTGCAGGCCATCCGGCTAGCTATGAGCCAAGCTATTCATTCCGACGTATGAAGGTCACCGCGGCACACGCTCCAGCGCCGAACAACGCGATTCCTGCTGCACACAGGTAAAGCACGGTGAAGCTTGTGTGTTGCAGGACGATCCCCAACCCGATGGCGCTCAGACCGACACCCACGTCAAATGCTCCCATCAGGGTGGCCAGCGCGGGACCGCGATCGTGAGCGGTCGAGCGATCCACTACCCAGGCCATGATCGCTGGATGCACGCAACCAAAGCCGAGACCTTGCAGCACGGCTGAGCCGAGCAGCCCCCATTGGGTTGTCGCATACGCCAGAGAGGTCATCGCCATGGCTAAGAGAACCATGCCGGGAATGATCACCGCCATGCGGCCAAAGCGATCGGACCACTGCCCGGCAAAAGGGCGTGAGGCGACGACGACGATCGCGTACACCGTGAAGAACCACCCTGGATTGCCAAGTTCATGGTCCCTCACAAACAGTGGTAAGAAGGACACGACCGTGCCAAAGGTCATCGTCATGCACATGGCGATGAAGCCGGGAAACAGCGCGGCGCGACTGAACAGGGGTGGACGTTTCATGCCGGCCGACGCATACGCGTGCGGCCGAATCGGTTCGCTGATGAATTGTACCAGGAGGAGGCTCGACAAGGCCAAGGAGGCCGAGAGCCAGAATAAACCCTGAAAACCGATCACCCCAATCAGGGCCGCACCCAAGGCCGGGCCGATCGTCATAGCCAGGTTCATTGACATGCCGTAGTAGCCCATGCCCTCGCCCCGTCGGGTGGGGGGACAGATGTCAGCCGCCATTACACTGCCGGAAGTGGTGTACGCGGCGATACCGATGCCGTGAAAAAAGCGCAGCCCCAGCATCATCGGCACTGACCCGACCTGGGTATAGAGAGCCGGCGCGACGCAGTAGATCAACGCGCCGAGACTGAGCCCCGCCTTGCGGCTCCACAGGTCAACCATCCGCCCGGAACCTGGCCGGCTCAACACGGAGGACACGGCGAACGCGCCCATAATCAGTCCAACCTGTGACTGTGCACCCTTCAGTTCTTGGACGACGAAGAGAGGGAGAACCGCGAAGAGCAGAAACATGCTGCTGGAGAACAGAAAGCTGCTCACGCACAGCAGCAGAAAATCGCGGGTAAACAGCGTGTTAGGCGCGGGGTGCGTGGGTCGCGGAGCCGGCTGTACGGGAAGAGCTTGCGCGGGTTGAGACACCGCGCGAGTCTATCCCGGGTGCAGTGCTGTAGCAAGGTGAGTTGTTCACTCTTGCCAAGAGTTTGCGTTTGCCTGTGTCGAGGTAGGAGTAAGCGCAGCGTCGCGCGCCCGTAAACGGGCGCGCCATGCTATGGCCGAAAATACGGAATCACATGCTTCCCGAACAGCCGGATCGAGTCCATGATGTTCTGATGAGGGATGCCACCGAACTGCATGAAACACAGGACCTGGTCCACCCCGGCAGCTTGGTATTTTTTTAGGATGCGGATACAAGTATCGGGATTGCCCATGCAGAACATGCCGCCTTCAATGAGATCGTCCAGTGACTTCCCCGTACGCTCACCCTGGACTGCGCTAACCGCAAATTTATACGAGTCCGGGATCTTCACTCCTTGTTCCTGCCACGGCCGGTAGAGCTGCAGTGACTTATTGAGGAACCACTCTCCGGCAGGGCCGCCAATCTCGCGCGCTTTTTTGTCGGTCTCGGCGCAGTGGATCACTCCTAGAGCCGCGACTTGATTATTGACAAAAGCGCCGACCGGTTCGGCTTGGCGAATGCCCTCGCGATACAGCTCCACCCGCCTGTTCAGTTCCTCTGGTTGGCCGAGATTAAAACACAACGCGCCGATGCCTTTGCGGCCGGCAACGGCGAAACTATCTGGTTGGGCGCAGGCGACCCACAACGGTGGGTGCGGCTTTTGCACGGGCTTGGGAATGACCGAACGCGGGGGAATCTTGAAGAAGCGCCCTTCGTGCGAGAATGGGTCCTCCAGCCACATACGCGGAATGATCGAAAGGGCTTCCTCCCACATGGCCTTAGTGTCTTCCGGATCGATGCCGAATCCGCCCATTTCAATCAGGGTGGTCGAGCGTCCAGTGCCGAGATCGACGCGACCGTCGCTAAGGATGTCGAGCACTGCGGCCCGTTCGGCAACACGGATGGGATGGTTGTACTGCGGCGGCAGCAGCGCCACTGCATGACCAATACGGATGGTACTGGTTCGCTGCGAGATCGCGCCGTAGAGCACCTCCGGCGCCGGGCAGTATGAGAACTCAGACAGGAAGTGATGCTCGACCGTCCAAAAGTAATCGAACCCCATCTCCTCGGCGAACATCACCTGCGCGATCACCTGCTTGTAGGTATCTTGGACAATACCGGGGTAATGGGGCTCGGGGATCTGAATCTCGTACATCATGCCAAACTTCATATGATATGTCTCCTTTGCGCGATGTGTCAATAATTGAGCGGGTTGCAACCCCTACTTCCTTGGGCAAACTCAGGTAAACCCTAGCACGGTCCGCAACCCATCCGCAACCTTGCAAAGGGGGAGAAAAAGAGCAAACAGGAGCAGCTTTCTTGTCGGCTGGGCAAGAAGCTAGCGTAGCGTGCGCTGTGCGCACGCCTGCAAGAGAGCACTGGAGCCCGCCTATCTCCGTGCGCATGGCGCACGCTACTAGCCCGACCAAGAACACCGAGTGAGAGAAGAGAGACTCTGCCCGAGACCCCCACCGTTTTTTCCTTGACAGCGCTTGCCTAATGGTGGTAGGACGAGTCACCTTTTTCTCCGGAGGCGGACTATGCGTGGACAGCAACGTTTTCTGTTTGCTACGACGCTATCGTTAAGCCTGCTGCTGGGGCAGGCGCCTGCCCGTGCAGTGGTAGGGGCCGGGTCCTGTGTCACCGGGGTCGATCCCTGTCTCAGCAACACCGGGGATATCAGCAAAAACGCCTGCAACGGGGACCACGCTTGCGCCAGCAACACCGGCCCCGTCAGCAAAAACGCCTGCACTGGGGTCAATGCCTGCAATGGGAACACCGGGGATATCGGCAACGGCGCCTGCACCGGGGTCGCGGCCTGCTTCGAAAACACCGGCCTCATCAGCCTCAACGCCTGCAGGGGAGCCCTGGCCTGCGAAAACAACAGCGGCTCCCTCGGCGACGGCGCCTGCTTTGACAACACCGGCCCCGTCGGCCACGACGCCTGCAACGGGGTCAATGCCTGCAACGGGAACACCGGCCCCGTTGGCAAAAACGCCTGCGACGGGGAGCTCGCTTGCCCGTTCAACAGCGTCCCCATCGGCAAAGGCGCCTGCAACGGGTTCGTGGCCTGCTCGTTCAACAGCGTCCCCATCAGTAACAATGCCTGCAACGGGGACCAGGCCTGCGTCGGCAACACCGGCTCCGTCGACCACGACGCCTGTAAAGGGGACCAGGCCTGCTTCGGCAACAGTGGGGCGATTGCCAGCAACGCCTGCAGAGGGGCGCGCGCTTGCTTCGCCAATACTCTCGCCCGGGGGCCGGGTGAATGTGAGGGCGATCCGAACCCGATCACGGGCAAAGGCGTCTGCGAGCCATGACAGGTTGTGAACGGTCTCCTGTTCGACACAGCTCCCCACCGGCGGCGGCTGCGCTTGGGGTGAACGGCAGAAAAGCCAGCGCTCACCAGTCCCGTTCGTGCTGAGCGTAGCGCCGCGAAGTCGAAGCCCAGGCGCAGTGGCCCTGCCCCAGCGCAAAGATTTGCAATAGACACGCTACTCGCCCGACCAAGAATCCCGAGTGAGAGCAGAGAGACTCTGCCCGCGGCCCCCCCGCGTTTTCCTTGACAGCGTCTGGCTGGTGGTGGTAGGACGAATCATCTTTTTTCTGGAGGTGGCTTATGCGTGGACTGCACCGGTTGCTGTTTGTGGCAACGCTGTCGTTGAGCCTGCTGCTGGTGGCGCAGGCGCCTGCCCGCGCGGGGGTGGGGGCGGGGTCCTGTCTCACCGGGAGCAGTCCCTGCACCGGCAACACCGGCAAGATCGGCAACGATGCCTGCAACGGGGACGCCACCTGCCAAGGCAACACCGGCAAGATCGGCAGTGATGCTTGCGACGGGATCGAGGCCTGCACCACCAACACCGGCAAGATCGGCAACGATGCCTGCGACGATTTCCTTGCCTGCTACGCCAACACCGGCAAGATCGGCAACGATGCTTGCAACGGGTCGGCTTGCCCCTACAACAGTGGGGTTGTCGG
>JBGPOI010000076.1:0-14166 GCA_041487975.1 Binatia bacterium
GCCAGGGCAAGCGTCCCTCCCCTATCCAGGGCGGCAAGAACACGCGGGACTAGTTCACCGGCCGGCGCGAAGATGATGGCAGCCTGAAGCTTTTCTGGCGGCGTATCTGTCGCATCGCCCACCCAGACCGCCCCCATGCTGCGCGCCAGCGCTCTGTGCTTATCTCCTCTTGTGGCAACATAGACTTCACACCCCCAAGAGCGGGCAATCTGGATGACGATATGGGCGGAAGCGCCAAAGCCGTAGAGGCCCAGTCGTTCTCCTCGGCGTACGCCGCTGCGACGAAGCGCCCGATAGCCGATGATCCCCGCACACAGCAGCGGCGCCACTTCAACCACGGAGGGGTTGGACGGAAGCGGATACACGAAGCCCTCCGGTGCCACGAGATATTCGGCGTAACCACCGTTGACATCATAGCCGGTGAAGCGCGGAGTCGTGCACAGGTTTTCCTCTCCCCGGGTGCAGTACGAACAGGTTTGGCAAGACTCGTGCAGCCAGGCAACGCCAACGCGGGTTCCCTCTTTCAACACGCGTCCGGCTCCCGTTCCCAGCTCGACGACCGTGCCAACCGCCTCATGTCCCGGCACGACGGGACTTTTATGCGGGGGCAGATCCCCCTCAGCCACATGCAGATCGGTTCGGCACACGGCGCAGACTTCAACCCGTATCAGCACCTCGTCTGGCCCCGGCTCCGGCACCGGCAGCTCAATCAACCTCAGCGGAGTCTGCTCGATCGGCCCCGGGTGTTCGACCACCATCGCTTTCATGGTTGCGCTCACACTCTCTCTCCTGTCTTCCGGGCTGCCACTGCCTCATGACAGCGCCCTGGCCAAACTTTGCAGAAATGTCGCCTGAGTGCTAGAGAGCGTGCCTAGTGGCGGCAGTTCCTTCAGCGACTGCCGCGAGCTGGGATGACACCTGTCTCGCCGAACTGATTCGTCGCAGTGCCGAGACCAACCCCGCCGATACGCGCGAGTGGCGCCTGCTGTTGCATTATTGGGCCAACGTTCTTGGGCGAAATTGAACCGACTTGAACTGGAATTTTACTGCTTGCAGGGTGGACCTAAGCCGTCGCCTCTTGTATTTTTTATAGGGGCGAGGGGCAAGGGAGCTGGGCGGGAGCCTCGACCGTTCCTGTTGCAACCTATATAACTTCGCCTTCCAGAGCAGAGGGGCGAGGCGACTCCGCCCTTCCGATCGTTGGTTACAAGAAATCACCTTGTGTCAAAAGGATTGTTGTTTGTTCGGGGAGGATGAAATGGTCATGCGATCCTCGGGGTCACGCCCCGGGACTGTGAAGAAGGTCCGCTCAGCGCTTGGCGTCCTTTTCTCTCTTGCTGTTGTTTTTCTCTCCACCGGGTGCGAAAAGGAAAAGCCCGCCGCTCCTCCGCCGCCTCCGCCCGAGGTCCTCGTGACTGAGGTCGTTCAGCGGGACGTGCCAATCTACTCAGAATGGCTCGGCACGACTGACGGCTCCATCAACGCCCAAATCCGCGCGCGCGTGCAGGGCTACCTCCAGTCACGGGACTACCGAGAAGGCACCTTCGTCAAGGCCGGAGACCTCTTATTCACCATCGACCCGCGGCAGTATCAGGCTGCTCTCGATCAAGTCAAGGGAGACCTGGCACGAGCTGAGGCCAATCTAGGGAAGACGCAGCTCGATGTCGCCCGTTATACACCTTTGGCGAAGGAAGGGGCTATCAGCCAACAGGAACTCGACAACGCCGTGCAGGCCAACCAGGCGAACAAGGCTTCAGTCGAAGCGGCCCGCGCAGCCCTACAACAAGCTAAGCTCAACCTGGAGTGGACCCGTATTACCTCGCCGATCAACGGGATTGCCGGTATTGCAGTTGCGCAGATCGGGGACCTCATTGGCATAAACACTGCCCTCACGACGGTCTCCCGGGTTGATCCGATAAAAGTCTCTTTTCCTCTGAGCGAGCGAGAGTATCTCAAGTTTGCCGATCGCATTGCGGTAGCTATGAAAGCGGAACAGAGGGCGGAGCCGCATGGCCCCCCGCTTGAATTGATCCTTGCTGATGGGGGTGTGTATCCCCAGCCAGGTGGGTTTGCGTTGCCGGACCGGGAGGTTGACCTCAAGACTGGGACAATTATGGTTGTGAGCTACTTCCCGAATTCTAACAATATCCTTCGTCCCGGCCTGTACGCCAAGGTACGGACTGTCACCGACACGAAGAAAGGCGCGCTCCTGGTTGCACAACGAGCAGTGCAAGAGTTGCAAGGGAGCTATCGTATTGCTGTCGTCGGTGCCGACAACAAAGTGGAATTTCGCCCAGTGAAGGTAGGTGCCCGCATCGGCAGTCTGTGGATCATCGACGAGGGACTCAAACCTGGCGAACGCGTCGTCACCGAGGGGCTACAGAAAGTGAGAGATGGTCTCACGGTAAACCCGAAGTTGCTCCCGGCCGCGCCTGAGTCTCAGAAGGCTGCGGTTCCAACCACTCCGCCGAATACCGCGGCGGCAACTTCGACCACAGCGAAAGCGAAGGAGTAACGTATGGCGCAGTTCTTCATCAATCGGCCCATCGTCGCGATGGTGATTTCGATTATCATTACTATCGCTGGACTGGTCTCCATGAGCCGTCTGCCGATTGCGCAGTTGCCTGAGATCGTGCCGCCGCAAGTGCAGGTGACGACGACCTATACCGGAGCCGATGCCGTGGCGGTTGAGCAGGCCATTGCCACGTCGATCGAGCAGCAAGTCAACGGCGTGGACAACATGCTCTACATGAAATCCACGAGCGCGAACGATGGTACCTTGCTGCTCTCGGTGGATTTTGAGGTTGGGACCAACGTTGATATCGATAACGTCCTGGTGCAAAACCGGGTGGCGCAGGCGACCCCGTCGCTTCCACCCGACGTCAAGAACTTCGGCGTGACCGTGAAAAAATCGCTAGCGTTTCCTCTGCTCATTATCTCTTTTATCTCGCCGAACGGCACCTATGACTTCAACTTCCTTGGCAACTACGCGACGATCAATGTCATCGACGCGATCAAGCGGATTCCCGGCGTTGGCGACGTACAGACCAGGGGAACGTCCGACTACGCGATGCGCATCTGGGTCAAACCCGATCAAATCGCCAAGCTCGGCCTGACGGTGACCGACCTGCAAAGTGCCATCCAGAAGCAGAACGTGGTGAACCCGGCGGGCCAGGTTGGTGGAGAGCCGGCGCCACCGGGGCAGGAATTCACCTACGCCATGCGGGCGCAGGGGCGGTTGGTTACGGCTGAAGAATTTGGCGACATTGTCGTGCGCCTGAATCCGGACGGCTCGACCATCCGGCTCAAGGATATCGCCCGCATCGAACTCGGCACGCAAAACTACAATCAGCGTGGGAGGTTGAGCGGCAGGACAGCTGCGGTTGTTTCCGTTAACCAGTTGCCCGGCGCGAATGCTCTCGCTGTGGCGAACCAGGTGAAGAAGACTTTGGAGGAATTGAAGACCAGGTTCCCGCCAGACCTCGACTACGAGGTCTCGCTCGATACCACGCTGCCTATTACGCAAGGGCTAAAAGAAATCGTCAAAACGCTTGTCGCCGCGGTCGTTCTCGTGACCCTCGTGGTATACCTCTTCTTGCAGAGTTGGCGGGCAACGCTCATTCCGTTGATTACGGTGCCCGTATCGTTGATCGGGACATTCATGGTCTTCCCGTTGCTGGGCTTCACGATTAACACGCTCTCCCTCTTTGGTTTAGTGCTGGCGATCGGCCTAGTAGTTGACGATGCCATTGTGGTCGTTGAAGCAGTGCAGCACAACATTGAGCAAGGACTCAGCCCGCGGGAGGCGACACTGAAAGCGATGTCAGAAGTTTCCGGGCCGGTCATCGCCATCGCGCTGATTCTCTCGGCTGTTTTCATTCCGGTCGCGTTTATGGCTGGCATTACTGGCCGTCTCTACCAGCAGTTCGCGCTCACGATCGCGATCTCGGTCATCATCTCGGCTTTTAATGCGCTCAGCTTGAGTCCTGCCCTCAGCGCCAAACTGTTGCGACCGGCAACCAAAGCCAGGGGACCACTCGGCTGGTTCTTTGCTGGGTTCAATCGCTGGTTCAACCGCGCGAGCAACGGGTATATCAGCCTTACCGGGATTCTCGTCCGCAGGACGATAGTGAGTGTGCTTTTCCTGGTGCTGATTGCGGGAGTCGCTGGGCAACTCGGAAAAATCCTGCCAGGCGGCTTCCTCCCCGATGAAGACAATGGCTATATGGTGGTATCTCTCCAATTGCCCGATGCTGCCTCCTTCCAGCGCACGGATGCCGTGGTCCGCAAGATCGGAGAGATAGTGGGCCACACCCCGGGGGTACGAGGCACCAACGCGCTCACCGGCTTTAATCTTCTGACCGGCTCGTCGACCTCTTATTCCGCGACGATTTTCGTCCGGCTGCTGCCTTGGGAGGAACGCACGACGCCTGAGACGAGTGTCAAGGGAATCCAGGCGGCGATTAACCGTCAGTTAGGGCAACTGTCCGAAGGGCGTGCGTTCGCTATCCTGCCTCCGGCCATCCCTGGATTCGGTCGGGCTGGCGGGTTCAGTATGATGCTGCAGGACCGCAGTGGCGGGTCGGTCGAATTCCTGGCGGAGCAGGTCAACCGCTTCCTCGACGCCGCGCGCAAGCGGCCGGAACTTACAGGCGTGACTCCTTTGTTTAGCCCCGCCGTACCACAAGTCTTCGCTCGGGTTGATCGCGATAAGGTGCTCAAGCTCGGGGTTGACATCCGCGATGTGTACTCCGCGTTGCAAACCCTGATGGGCGGCTTCTATGTAAACGATTTCAACCGCTTCGGCCGGCAGTGGAAGGTCTACCTCCAGGCCGATCCAGAATACCGCATCCACGCCGAGGACATTGGCCAGTTCTTCGTGCGCAACAATAACGGCGATATGGTTCCGCTCTCGACGTTGGTTGCCATTGAGCCCACAGCAGGACCCGAGTTCACCACCCACTTTAATCTGTATCGCTCCTCCGAGATCATTGGCGCCGCCGCCCCCGGCTACACTTCCGGCCAGGCAATGGATGTGCTTGAAGAGGTCTTCCATCAAGTCATGCCGCCGGAGATGGGATATGCCTGGAGCAATTTGTCGTTTCAACAGAAGCGGGCGGAAGGGGGGGCCGCTGGTGTTTTTGCGCTGTCGTTGCTGTTTGTCTTCCTGATCTTAGCGGCGCTTTATGAAAGTTGGTCGTTGCCGTTTAGCGTCTTGCTTGGCACCCCGATCGCCGTTTTGGGCGCGTTCCTGGGTTTGTGGGCGCGTCAGTTTGAAAACAATGTCTACGCCCAGATTGGTCTGGTCATGCTCATCGGTTTAGCGGCTAAGAACGCGATTCTCATCGTCGAGTTTGCCAAACTCGAACGCGAAAGGGGAAAATCCGTCATCGAAGCCACGCTCAGCGGCGCCCGGC
Organism: Binatia bacterium; assembly: GCA_041487975.1. Lineage (GTDB taxonomy): Bacteria > Desulfobacterota > Binatia > Bin18 > Bin18 > JACQEL01. The sequence continues at coordinate 5,418 of JBGPOI010000076.1, forward strand.
TCCGCTTACGACCGATTCTTATGACTTCGTTTGCCTTTATTCTTGGCTGTATGCCGCTGTGGGTAGCGACTGGGGCGGGTTCAGTAGCGCGCCAGATCCTCGGAACGGTGGTCGTTACCGGCATGTTTGCCGCAACGATGATCGGGATCTTCATCGTTCCAGTGCTGTTCGTGGTTGTCGAAAAGCTGGTCCACCGGAAAGAGCAACCTCATACTCCACCGGGGGTTGCGCGTGTGGTTGCTGAGGGGGTGGCGGACTAATTATGAAGACGCAGTGGACTCCCTTGATTCTTGTAGCCTGTTTATTCACAGGATGTGCTATTGGCCCGAATTATCTCAGACCCGAGATGCTGATGCCCGCGACTCACCGCGGCCAGATAGGAGTTCCCGAGGCGACCTCGCTGGCCGATCTGCCGTGGTGGGAGGTGTTCCAGGATGATGTGCTCAAGGGGCTGATCGAGGAGGCGTTGCAGAACAATTACGACCTCCGTACCGTCGCGGCTCGCGTCGAGCAGGCCCGCGCCCTGGCCGGTGGTGCTCGAGCAGAATTCTTTCCGCAGCTCAACTACCAGGGAGGCACCGGACGGTCCCGCGGGGTTTCACAGTTCTTTCTGCCAGTCCTGCCGGGCACGATAGGGGACTCTTTCCTCGGCGCCTTCAATCTCGCCTGGGAACTCGATGTCTGGGGACGGATCCGTCGTTCCAACGAGGCGGCCCTCGCTGAACTTTTCGCGACTGAGGAATTCCGTCGCGGGGTCGTGCTGACGCTGGTCAGCGAGGTGGCGCAGGCCTATTTCGAGCTGCGAGAACTTGATCTCGAATTGGAGATCGCCCAGCGAACCACCGCTTCATTCCAGCAGACCCTTGATCTCTTCTCTCGGCGGCTGCAGTTGGGCGTCGCCTCAAAGCTCGAGACCGCCCGGGCCGAGGCCGCCCTCGCCTCTACAGCGGCGATCATTCCCAACCTCGAGCGCCGGATCGTTGCTAAGGAAAACCAGCTCAGCGTCTTACTCGGTCGCAATCCGAGCCCGATTCCCCGCGGAGCACTCTTGGTCGCTCAAGCGTTCCCACCTGTAACCCCGGCTAGCCTTCCGTCGCAGATCCTCGAACGGCGGCCGGACATTTTGCAGGCGGAGCAAAGTCTGGTCGCGGCGAACGCGCGCGTAGGGGTAGCGAAAGCCAATTTCTTCCCGCGGGTCGGCCTCACCAGTCTCTACGGTGGCGCGAGTGACGAAGTGGAAAACGTGGTGAAGGGCAGCGCGAACATCTGGTCCATTACGGGGCAGCTCGCCGGTCCGCTCCTCCAAGGGGGGCGGATCTTCGAGAACTATAATGCGACCCGCGCCCAGTGGGAGCAGGTAAAGCTACAATACGAACAGGCCGTGATCAGAGCGTTCCAAGAAGTATCGAACGCGCTCACTGACCAGCAGAAGCTGGCGGAGGTGCGGCAAGAACAGGCTCGCGCCGTCACGGCCTTGCAGGAGTCGGTGCGGCTCTCGACCCTCCGTTACACCGGCGGGTTTGCCAACTACTTCGAGGTGATCGAGGCCCAGCAGCAACTCTTCCCGGCGGAAAACACCCTCGCGCAGGTGCAGCGCGATCAACTGATCGCCGTTGTCCAGCTCTACAAGGCGCTGGGCGGAGGCTGGTCAACCTACACGACATTACCGGAACCGCCACCACTGTGGCATGTGACACTTCCCTAGTCCGTCCTGACGGCCCACAGAGGTGCCGCCAGATGTCGCGCCAGGTTAGGTCTCGGTGCAGCGGCCCGTGCAGGAAACGGCTCCAGAGGCTTTTTTTCGTCGCTCTCCTCGTCTGGTGCTCTCACACTCAGGCCGCCAGCGTGGAGGACCTCGACCCCTACCAGGAGTGGTCGATCAAAACCTTCACGATTGCCGGGAACGAACGCTTCTCCACAGACCAATTGCGCGGGGAATTGGTGACGACCACCCGCCCGTGGTATACCCCTTGGCGCTCGCACCCACGCTTCGATCCGGTGACCTTCAAGACCGACCTCGAACGCCTGGCGCGCTTTTATCGGGCCCAGGGCTATTACGACGCACAGGTGTCCTATAACCTGGAAGCACAAGAGGCTGACCAGCTTGTCACTGTCTGTATCACTATCGAGGAAAGAGAACCGGTCCAGGTCACGCAGGTGACCTTCGAGGTAAGCGACGAGCCGGAACTCGCGCCGGCCTTGGCAGACCTTCGCCCCTCACTTCCTCTTACCGCAGGCTCCGCGTTTACTGAAGAACACTACCAAGAAACCGAGGCGAAGATTAAAGAATTCTTCCTTGAGCAGCACCGCGGACGGGTCAAGGTCGAGAGAAAAGCGACTATCATCCTCGAGCAACGAGCTGCTCAGGTCCAGTACGTTGTCGAAGCAGGACCACCCACAGTCTTTGGCCAGACCCAGGTGGAGGGGACAGTCCAGGTCGCTCCGGAGATCGTCTCGCGGGAGTTCACCTATAAACCAGGGGAACCGTTCTCGGCAACGGCCATCGCTGAGTCACGCAAGAATCTGCTCAAGCTCGATCTGTTCAGCGCCGTGCGTTTTCTCGAAGAGGAGTCCGCCGCCGACCCCACCGCCATCCCCATGCGAGTGCGGGTGGACGAAAAGCCGTTCCACGAATGGCAGGCCGGCATTGGCTACGGGACCGAAGACCAGGTGCGCGGTCAGGTGCGCTGGCGCCACAACAATTGGTTTGGTGGCGGACGACAACTCGATGTGCAGGTCAAGGCGTCTTCTCGCCTCCGCGACATCGAGGTGAATTTTCTTCAGCCTCATGCCTTTGGCCGGCAGAATCGTTTTTCTCTAACTTTTAGTCCGCAGCAGCTCGACGAACCCAGTTACCTCCTCAACGGCACGAGATTGCAGCCCAGATTTCAGCGTGACTTTACGCCAACTCTCAGCGGCTTTCTCGCCTATCGGCTAGAATACGATAAATTGAGCAATGTCTCTCCCTCTACCATCCACGCCCTGCCCGAGTTTCAACGAAAAGGCGTGCTCTCGGGGTTCTCTGTCGGGCTGGCGCGCAATACGGTGGATGATCCGCTCAACCCCACTAGAGGGGCAGTGATTGCGTTCTCCGCCGAGCAGGTCGGAGGGGTATTGGGTGGCGATTTCAATTTCCTGAAGTTTCAGGGAGAAGCAAAGGGATATCACCTGATTACTCCGCGCACTGTACTGGCCGCACGGATCAAGCTCGGCTTTGCCGACCCGTTCGCTAACGGTAACGAAGTGCCGCTCTTCGAGCGATTTTATGCGGGAGGAGTCAATAGCGTGCGTGGCTACGGTCGCTATCGCCTGGGACCATTGTCGGCTTCAGATGATCCAGTCGGAGGGCGAAGCCTGATTGAGGGCTCACTCGAAGTGCGTCGGCAACTCCTCGAAAAGATCGGCGGAACTCTCTTCCTCGACTTCGGTCAGGTGTCGTTGCACTCCTTCGCTGTACCCGTCGGCGATCTCAAATATTCTGTCGGCTTCGGCGTACTGTATACGACACCGGTAGGGCCGGTGCTCCTGGCCCTCGGGTTCCCTTTTGATCCGCCGCACGGAGACCAACCTTGGCAAGTCCATTTCAGCATCGGGCAGTTTTTCTAAACCGGCATGAGAGAACATGAGCAACGCGCGCACCTCACGATGGCTTCGTCTCGGCGCCTGGCTTGCGGCTGCCTTCGGCGTCCTGCTGCTCCTGGTCGTGATTGGCCTCGGAAGGTACACCCGGACCGACCACTTCCATCGCTGGCTGCGAGAGCAGGTGATTGCCGCCCTCCAAGCCTCGGTAAACGGTGAGGTCACGCTCGACGACGTGAGTGGCTCGGTGTGGGAAGAGATACGTTTCCACGACCTCGCCATACACCAGAACGGGACAGAAGTTGTCTCTATTCCGCAGGGAGCGGTTACCGTTCACCTCCTTCCTCAACTCTGGTCGTTGGTCCGCTCGTCTGCTCTGCGGATCACCAGTGTGACGCTCATCGGGCCGGTCATACGACTCGTGCAAGAACCAGAGGCAGGCTGGAACCTGACGCACTTGCTCAAGTCGTCGGAACAACCACCGAATCAACCCCAGGAGCCGCTGGCGCTGCGTATCTTTCTCCCTCACCTCAGCATCGAGAACGGTCAGGTCTCAGTCCGTCAGGCCGATGGCCAGGAGTTCCAGGTGACCACGCTCGCTTTACAGGGCGAGCTGGCCTTGTTGCCCTCCGGCATGCGAGCGGATGTGACCAGCCTGAGTTTTGCCCTCGCCGGTAGGGGTGTGCCCGCCTCGCAGTGGAGCAGCAGCCTGGCTTACGAAGAGTCAGGGGGCCTCGGCCGTTTGTCTTTACAACCGCTCGAGGTGCGCACGGCCCTATCACACCTGCAGGTATCGGGCACGGTAGAGAATCTTGCCGCGCCAACTCTCGCGCTGACCGCCAAAATGGAAGAACTCGCCGCCGCGGACATCGCCATGTTCGTGCCAACGCCGCGTCTCCTGCAAGATCTTTCCGGATCGATGCAAGTAACCGGCCCGCTCTCGGCGTTGCAAGTCGGCGCCACGCTGGAAGCCCCGAACGGGCGTGTGACCACGGCGGTGACGGTGGATCTCTCACAAACGCCCCCTTCCCCGCAGGGCACGCTCCAAGTGGAGCATTTTGCCGCGGACAAAGTTCTGCAGATTCCTGATGTTGCGGGAGAGGTGAACGGGCAGGCCTCGTTCCAAGGAGCAACGTTGGAGACACTTCGCGCCGCATTCGACGCGCGGGTCTCACACCTCCTGGCGTATGGACGGCGGATTGGCGACCTCACCATCACTGGGAACCTGGCCAAAAGTCAGGCCACGTTCACAGCGGAAGCGAAGAGTCAAGCTGGCCAGATCTCTTCCCAGAACCAGATTTCCCTCACCAGCCCAGTCGTGTACGAAACCACTCTCACTGTTCGTCACCTTGATGTCGCGCAAGTGACGGGAGACAAATCCACTCCCGCGACCGATGTAAACTTCGCTGCCTGGGTCAAAGGCGGCGGCACGAGGCTGGAAGAAATAGACAGCGCAGCCAAACTCACCGTGCTCCCGTCCCGGCTCGGGAAGCTCGCTCTCACTCAAGGACAGGTTGAGGGGACGTTGCGCAAGGGGCGCTTGACGCTGGACAAAGGCATGCTGTTGGCGAATGACACCACGGTTACCGCGCAAGGGCAGATCGGCGGATTGCGGGGCACGCCGAACGGGAAGTTGTCCTATAGCGTGCAGAGCAAAAACCTTGCTCCCTGGCTGGCCCTGGCCGGGATCACGGGAAAAGGGGCGGTCAATCTCAGCGGCACGGCGGGCGGCACGCTCACCGCCCTCAGTTTAGAGGGAAAAGCCTCTCTGGCCAATTTTGCCGTTGGAGCAAACTCTCTGCAAACTGGAGCCGTGACCTATACGCTGGCCGAGGTCGGCAGCCCGCAGCCGCATGGTCGCATCACGGCGGCGCTCAATGGCCTGTACGCAGGACTGCGTCTGCGCACGGTGAACGCCGAGATTGCACTGGCCGGCCTGCATCCGGCAGAGGTGCAACTGGAGGTCACGGCCCAGGACGAGGGCGCGCGCACGCAGCACTTAAAAACCCAGGTCCGTTACGATTCCGCGCGCATAGAGATGCTGATCCAGGAGCTGGCGTTGCAACTTCCCACCGGCACCTGGCGGACAGCGCAGCAGCCACATTTGCTCCTCCGCGACGGGACACTCTCGATCGAGAATTTCTCTCTCCGACATGCGGAGCAGACAGTGAGCGTCTCAGGAGTCCTTGCCCAACAAGGCCCGCTGAATTTGCAGGTGCAAGTCAATCGTTTCGCTCTAGCGGAGTTGCGTCCGTTCCTCGGCGATGGGCCGGAGGTGAGCGGACGTGTCAACGCGGACATACGGGTACAAGGAACCGCGGCAAGCCCGGACATGACGGTAAATATCACTACTGGTGAGTTAACAGTGGCCGGGCAATCGTATGCTGGTCTTTCCGCCCAGAGCACCTACCGGCAAGAGCGGCTCGACCTCAACGTGCTCTTACGCCAAGATGAGAGTCACACCCTGCGCGTGGCAGGCGGCCTGCCGCTTGCCCTCGGCACGGCGGGCAACCTCTCTGCTGCGACACTCGGTGAAGCAAATCTGCGCGTCCACTCCGACGGGCTCAGTCTGGCGTTTCTCAGTCTGTTGAGCAGTCGGATTCAGGACGTGCGGGGGACGGCGAGCATGGATGTCTACCTCCGCGGGCCGATTGACGCGCTTGTGCCCTCAGGACCGGTGCAGATACAGCAAGGCCGGGTGCGGGTAAAGTCGCTCGGCCAGACATTCACGGATATCGCGGTTGAACTGCAACTCGCGCAGGACACGGTGCGACTCACACAACTAGCGGTCCAGACTGGAGAGGGACGGATCAGCGGGAACGGCGTCGCTGGGTTGCAACACTACACCGTCACCAACGTTGACCTCACGTTCAATGCCGATCGGTTTCGCGTGATCGACACCCGTCAATATCGCGCAGCCGTGTCGGGCCGGCTGTCGTGCTCCGGATCTCTTCAGCAGCCGGTCATCACAGGCGCTCTCGAACTCGTGGACACGACTGCACGCCCGAATTTCGCGTTGATGAAGAGCGGCCCAGCGGCGCCGGATCCCACGATTCGCGTGGTGCGGAATGCTCAAGAACTCGCTGCCTCAGCTCAACCGTCAACACCCGTGACAGAGGACGACAGCGAACCTGCGGCCCCCGGCTCGCGCAATGACTTCTACGATCGACTCGGTCTCGACCTTACTCTCACCGTTCCTCGCGATACCTGGGTGTACCTGGATGACGGGTCGATCGAACTGAAAGGGCAACTCCGTGCGAGAAAGGACCGCGCGCAGGTACTTTTACTCACTGGCGCTATTGAAACCGTACGGGGATGGTATGCGTTTCATGGACGCAAGTTCCGCCTGGAAAGAGGGAACCTGGTGTTCACCGGAGCCACTCCGATAGATCCCGGCCTCGACGTGGTGGCCCGCTACACCTTGTCGGAGTACCAAGTTGATGTGCTTGTCGGGGGAACCGCGAGGACGCCAACGGTGACTTTTCACAGCGAGCCCCAACTCGAACAAGCAGACATTTTTTCCCTCCTGCTTTTTGGCAAACCGGCCGATGCTCTGAGTAAAGGCGAAAAGGTCTCCCTTCAGTCTCAAGCAGTGCAGGCGGTGGCCGGCGCGGTGGCGGCTGAGTTCCGGCAATCGCTGTCCCAAAGCCTCGGGGTGGATAATCTGGAGCTTGACGTAGGGGACACCCCAGGTCAGGGCAAGGTCGGGGTAGGAAAGTACGTTGCTCCCGGGGTATTCGTATCAACCTCGCAGCAGTTAGGGGGAGAGAAGCCCGGGCAAGACGTCTCGATCGAGTATCAACTCAACGATCACTGGCAGCTCAAAGCGTCCACGACCTCGCGGGGCAATAATGGAGTCGATATCTTGTGGCAGAAGAGGTACTGATCCCAAGCCGCGAGCAAAAAGAGACTTGACAGGCGCCGTTCTCACTCTTAGTGAAGCACAGGGTCTCAGATACCCTACAGCAGTTCTCACTCGGATGTGCCCCTCTGCCCTAGTGGCGCGGCCATCTTGGCCGCGTTGCCGACCAGGCAGGCAAGATGCCTGCACCACCGCTAGGACTCAGGCAACCGAGAACCGCCCTAGCGGTTGGCCACCGTTGGCGAGAGGGTCGTAATGGTCGTGGCAATGTCACGACTCAGCGCTGCCACCACGCGGCTCATGGCCGCCGCCAGCGCGGCATAGCCCTGCGCCCCGACCGGCTCACTGAAGCTCGACTTCTTCCTCACCAGCACGTCTTTCCCGTTCTTACCGACAATGCTCCATACCGCCTCCAGCAACACCTGCCCCCCAGGCTCTCCCAGGAACTGGGTGACTTCGACGACGACCTGGTACCCAATGGGCATCGGGCCTTTCCAGGGAAAGACGGCCACCTGATCGGTGGCGAGCAAGATCGAGAGGTTCGCCGCCAGCACCCGGGCGAAGTTATCTTCCAGCGGCTCGGCCCAGTTGTCGAACGGCGCACGGCGGAGTTCCTGACCGCCATTACCGGTCACAATCTGCGGCCGATTCGCATACTGGGGCAACGCCACCGGCCCTACACCAATGGTGTCACTGTGAGTTGCGCCGGCCTGCGGCGCCCGTTCCGCGGGAGGCAGGGCCGTCAAGACATACAGCCGTGTCTGCGGCTGCTGCCGCGCCAAGCTGCATCCCCCGAGTGCAGGGGTGCAGCCGGCCAAGATCAGTATAGTGAGACGTGCAAAATGAAATCGCATCATTGAGCTCCCGCTTCGCTTCGACCAAACACGACAGCGTTAGGATAGCGATTGAGATAATCCGCCAGTACGCGCAAAGCACGTGCGGCCTCCGACAGCTCCTGCAATGTCTTCACCAGTTCGTACCGCACCGGTGAGTTCGGCGCCGCCAATCCATTCACCGACGTCAGCGTCTCTTGCGTTTGTTCCAGCGCGCCCCGCGTCGCGGCCACCATATCCTTGAGACTGGTCATCAGCGGTGGTACCTGACTGTCAACATTCTTCGCCAGCTTGCTGATATCCCCCATGGTGGAAGTGACGCTGGAGGCCAGGGGCGCGACTCGGCTATCGATATTGCGCACCAGTTGTTGGGTGTCCGTCAGGGTAGTCTTGAGCGTGCGTACGGCGTCCAGCACCTCGGGGGCATTCACCAGCCGGTCGATGCCCTGCAGCGTGCCATGCAGCTCGGTGACGA
>JBGPOI010000077.1:0-14104 GCA_041487975.1 Binatia bacterium
CGTGTGCACCAAGGTCTTCATCCAGCCTCGGAAAGGCAAGCCGCGGCGGTACTGTTCAACGCCGTGCAAAGCGAAAGGGATTCCCTCGGCGGCGAAGCAAACCGAGTATGCCCGCACCTGGCGTCACAACAAGCGGGCACAAGAGATCGAGACCACGAGACGCATTCTGTTGGCTTGGCCAGAGCCTGAACAGCACGTGGAGAGGGTGAAGCAGGAATTTCTCCGCAAGTCTCGCAGGCAAGTGCTCTACCTCGTCAAGCGGGCAAAGAGCGAATCACAACCTGATAGGGAGGAGGTGTAAACTATGCCAAAGTACAAACATGGCTCAGGGTCCATTTATAAACGGGGCAAGGGCTGGTGGCTGAGCTACTACGCGGGAGGGAAGCGGGAGCGTGAGTCTGCGAACACAACGGATCGGACGGAGGCATGCAGGCTACTGCAACAACGGCTGGGGCAGATTGCGGAGGGACGCTACGTCGGTTCTGTGGTCGATAGAGGCACCTTCGAGGATCTCGTGCAGGGACTGCTGACCGATTATCGGGCGAACGGGAGGAAGACGCTGAGGTGGGCGGAGCGCAGGGTGCGACTTCATCTGGCTCCCTTCTTCGGGGGGAGAAAGGTTCAGGAGATCACTTCGGCTGAGGTACAGGCTTTCATTGCCAAGCGGCAGGAGGAGGGGGCGAGCAACGGCGAAATTAACCGCGAGACCACGCTGCTCAAGCGGATGTACAACCTCGCCTTGCAGGTTGAGAAAATCACCCGCAAGCCTTACATCCCCAGGCTAGAGGAGAACAACGCTCGGCAAGGCTTCTTTGAGCGGGCAGAGTTCGAGTCGGTCCTGGCTCGCTTACCAGACTACCTCAAGCCGCCAATCGCCTTTGCCTATCAGGTAGGATGGCGCACCCTAAGTGAGATACTACCCGTAACGTGGAGGCAAGTAGATCTAGAAGCTGGCACGGTGCGCTTAGAGGTAGGTACTACCAAGAACAAGAAAGGAAGGATTGTCTATCTCCCGCCTATCCTCCGAGACGTTCTCGAAACCCAGTGGCAGGAGCATCTCGCCCACTTCCCTGATTGCCCCTGGGTCTTTCATCACCAGGGTGAGCGTATATTCTCTTTTTACAAAGCCTGGCATCGGGCTTGCCGAGAAGCTGGCTTATCGGGTAAGATTCCGCACGACTTTAGACGCACGGCCGTTAGGAATATGGTTAGAGCAGGCATTCCCGAACGGGTAGCAACGGAAATAGCTGGTCACAAGACCCGCGCTATTTTCGACCGTTACCATATCGTGTCTGACAGCGACCTGAAGGAGGCGGCCCGCAAGCTTGGAGAGGCGTTCTCAGCCCAAACGGTCACAATTTTGGACACAAACGCCATATCGCAGCATAGTGAAGCGCATCTAAGTCGTTGATTTCCCTAGTGTGGCGGCGTAGCTCAGTAGGCTAGAGCGAGGGTCTCATAATCCCTAGGTCGGCAGTTCGATTCTGCCCGCCGCTACCAATCTCCAGGCCCTTACCCTGCTCTCTAAAACACTGTCAAAATGTCTTGGGAAAGGCCATTGATGGGGAGGGCAATCTCTATAGGCTTTTGCTGTTCCTCCCGAAGTGATACGCTGTCTCGCCAGCCCCGCGTCCCAAGAATCCCTTCAACCTTGCCCCCTCAATCCTGCTTGCTGGCAGTTAGAGTTTTCTCGCCGGCTTTCAAATGGTAAACTAAAAAATTAGAAGTCCGATAAAGGCAAACCACGCGAAAGCGTGGGACGCAAAGCTACTGGCCTACATCCCGAGCCGTCGGGATAAGGTCGCAGGGCTGCCGGCGAACACAGCGCCTCCGGGAGGCTGTGCTTTGGCACGGCCTCGGTAGGGAAACGTGTGGCGGCGCGCAGGCGAGAAAGAGCTTTTCTCCCTTCGCTAGCCACTTCACCTGCTCTGGAGGTGCGCTCATGTGGTTGTCTGCTCTCTCCCCCCCACGGCCCAGCCCTTGTGTCTTTCATCGCTGGCGCCTCACAGTGAGTCTTGGTTGTCTCGGCCCTCAAGCTGCTGAAGGCTGCTTCTTGCCCGCCTCCTGCTGTTCTCCAGGAGACGCTAGAGTGGAGGGGACGCGGAGTTCTTCGGGTGCCTCCCATACAGCAGCAGCGCTCCCCTCCCCATCCTCTCTAGTTGAGGGAGGAGCCGGAGACGGGGAAGCCCGCGCGCGCGGATACTACCGCAGAGGAGGAAAGAACATGTTCACTACAGCAGAAGCAGTCGGGGTGGTCCGTCTGTTTACTCCCGCCATCCTCCTGCCCGTGCAGGTCGTCCCCCCGCCAGCAGACCGCTGGCTGCGGCGCCTGTGCTTGGCCATCCTGGAGGATGCCCTTGGGTGCCTGGAAGGCAAAGGGTCACCGAGCGGTAAACCCTACCGTGGAGAAGTCGCGCGACGAGCGCGCGAGGCGTGGGAGTGGGTGATGTCTGACGCCGAGTACTGCTTGTCCTTCCCCACGGTGTGCGCGGTCCTCAATCTCGATGCCGAGGCAGTCCGGAGACAGGTCCGACACCGCGTTGTGCGGGGCAGGGCTGCCTAGACCGACGGGTCTCACCGACTACGGCACCCGGACCGGCGGCGTGACCGCCGTATTTGACTTGTGCGCCACGAGCAGGGGATTCACAGCGTGCATGGCAAGGCCTGGTTCCCTTGGAATAGCAAACTGCGCATGGTAGGGAAGGATGGCACTACCTCCTTGACGGTCTGATTGGTTGTGGATAGGTTGCGTGTCGCTCGATATGGGAGGCTTGCTATGAACCCTCTAGCGATTTTCATGCGTATTCTTGCCGGTACCGCGATCACTCTTGCCGTCCTCTCCACTATCGCTGTGCTCATGCGTGGTTCTAAGTCCTAACCGCCTCTTCAGGATTGACGCGCGCTGCGGCTGGAGTCTGAACTATTTGTGTGCACGGCTCCGTCCGGTAAGGTAAAGATGATAGGCGTATCGTTGATCAGCACTTGACTGCGGGAGAGGAGAAGCTGCGGAGAAAGTTCTTTGCTCAGAAAAGCCCGCAGCGGATCCGTGCGAAAATAAAATTTGGCCTCCTCGATTGGACCGGGCTCGTCTACATGTTCGGAGAGGTCATCGGTCTCGGGGAAGGATTTGTAGTGGTAGAGGAGATTGACCATTACGCCATCAGCAGGAACCCGCAGCGTATCCAGGTGGACGAATGCCTTGGCGAGAATCTTCTCCCACAGTACGGTGAGCCGGCCGTTCTGGTCCTCCGTCCGCGTGTTGAAAATAATGCCGGTATCGACTTGAAACACCAGAAATTTTGCGTCCTCTCGTGTTTCATTGCCGTTGACCTGTACAGAGGCCGTCAGAACCGATCCGCTGTGTGTAGCGGCATCGAGGAGCCAACTCACTAACGTCACCGTATCCGGTCCGTATTGCCGGTCCAGGTCTTGTAGCAGCTTGAACAACTCTGCTGGTGGGGACCCGCCCCCCCAGGGTAAGCCTTCCTCTGTGCGAGCCTCTCGGGCAATGAGCAAAAGAAACAAGACTAACCAACCACAAAGCAGTTTGCGCATAGCCCGACATCATGCCAAGCTTCATTATTATGGGCAAGTTCTCGGAGTAAAATTCCTGGCGTGAAGGACGTATGCCTCGGCAAGTGTTGCCAGTAAAGGTAGGTGCTGCCCTTGATCGCTTCCCTCCGGCGCGCCATCTGGGGGTGGCAGTTTCGGGTGGTCCTGACTCAGTTGCGTTGTTGAGCGCGCTCGTCTCGCTCGCTCCGCAACGCGAATTGCGCCTGACGGTCTTGCATGTGAATCACGCCCTGCGGCCGCAGGCGGAGCAGGAGCAAGGTGTGGTCGAATCGCTCTGCCAAGGCTGGCAGCTTCCCTGCGTCGTTGAGACCCTCTCTCCCGCGAAGGTGCGCAGCGGGATCGAAACCTGGGCTCGGGCCGAGCGGTACCGGTTTTTTCAGGCTGCGCGAGAGCGTTATGGTCTCGACGCGGTCACTCTTGCCCACACTCTAGACGATCAGGCTGAAACCGTGCTGTTTCGCTTACTCCGCGGCAGCGCCAGACGCGGGTTAGCTGGAATCCCGCCGACCCGTGAGGGCTGGATTATGCGCCCGCTTCTCGGTTGTACTCGACAAGAAGTTATGACCTATGTGACCTCTCAGCACCTGCCGTACGCGACCGACGCCAGCAATGCAGACCTGCGCTACACTCGCAATAAAATCCGTCACGTGCTCTTGCCGTTTCTGGAGCGTGAGTTTTCGCCCCAGGTGCGGCGTCATCTGGCAACTCTAGCGGAAACGCTCCGGGTCGAAGAAGAATGGCTTGAATCGTTGGCGACTGCCGCACGCGAGCGCGTGCAAGAGAGTCCGTCCGTCATTTCCCTGGACCGGCTGGCTGCCGAACCTGTTGCCCTGCGGGCGCGAATCCTCCGGCAATGGCTCGAAAAGAGCGGAGAAGTGCGTGACATAGGATTTCGCCATCTGCAAAGACTTTGCGCTCTGAGCGCAGACCAGAGGCGCGGAAAAGTCGAAATTCCCGGGAAAGTGTACGTGAGACGTGAAGGGAGGCGACTGCTTTTTGCACCCCAGTTCGACGAACCGGCTGTGTCTTCCTACTGCTATGCCCTGTCTCCCGGGCAAGAGATCTTGATTACGCAGGCCGGCTGGCATGTGACCATGACTACGCCGACTCCTTGGTGTAGTTCTCTTAGTCAAGCGCGCAGATCTGACCCCTGGCAGGCGCTCTTTGATGCTAAGGCTTTGCCCGCTACTCTGGTCGTGCGTAGCTACCAACCAGGGGATCGGATCCGCCCCCTCGGCATGCCAGGCCGCAAGAAATTGCACGATGTATTTATTGACGCCAAGGTGCCGCGCGCGCGTCGCCGCCTCCTACCGCTCATCGCGACTGACGCGGAAGTGGTATGGGTACCTGGCTATGTTCGCGGAGAGACGGCCAAGGTCACCTCAGCAACTCGCTGGGTGTGCCAGGGTGAGGTCAACCCATTGCCGGGGAAATAAGAACTTGTTAGGGTGTGAGCATTCGTGTGAAAGGGGAAAGGAGTGAATAAGGTTTCGCACAATCTCATGTTGTGGCTGGTGCTGGGACTGACGTTCCTCATCCTGTTTAACGTGTTTAGCCGCCAGCAGCCCAAAGAACCGGAGAAGAAGTTCAGCGACTTTTTTGCCCAGGTCGAGAAGGGCGAGGTGGCTGAGGTTGTCGTCCAGGGCCGGACGATCCACGGCACGTTACGCAACGGAGAACGGTTTAAAACTTTTGCCCCAGATGATCCGGATTTGGTGCGCACTCTGCGGGCGCACGACGTCGATATCACCGTGCGACCGGAAGAGGGCGACCCCTGGTACGTGGCAGTCTTGGTGCAGTGGTTCCCCATGTTGCTGCTAATCGGCGTATGGGTCTTTTTCATGCGGCAGATGCAGATGGGGGGCGGCAAGGCCATGTCATTCGGCAAGAGTCGGGCCAAGCTGCTGACGGAGAACCAACACCGCGTCACCTTCAGCGATGTTGCCGGCGTGGAGGAAGCAAAGCAAGAACTCGAAGAGATCATCGCGTTTCTGAAAAACCCAAAGAAGTTCACTCGTTTAGGTGGACGGATCCCGAAAGGCGTATTGTTAGTGGGTGCCCCGGGGACGGGCAAGACGCTCCTGGCGCGAGCGATTGCCGGTGAAGCCGGGGTGCCGTTCTTTTCCATCAGCGGCTCGGACTTTGTTGAAATGTTCGTCGGGGTGGGTGCGTCGCGAGTGCGTGATCTGTTTGTGCAGGGGAAGAAGCAGGCGCCGTGTATCATTTTTATCGACGAAATCGACGCAGTCGGACGGCATCGCGGCGCCGGCCTCGGTGGCGGACACGACGAGCGCGAGCAGACCCTCAACCAGTTGCTGGTCGAAATGGATGGCTTTGAGGCCAATGAGGGGGTCATTCTTATCGCGGCCACCAACCGGCCGGACGTGCTTGACCCGGCCCTCTTGCGGCCCGGGCGTTTCGATCGTCGAGTGGTGGTGCCGCGACCGGACGTGCGTGGCCGTGAGGAAATCCTGCGCGTCCATAGTCGCCGGGTCCCGTTGGATGATAGCGTAGATATCGTGCGACTGGCGCGCGCCACGCCGGGATTCTCCGGGGCCGACCTGGAGAACTTAGTCAACGAAGCCGCGCTCTTGGCTGCACGCGAGAATAAAGACAAAGTCGATATGCAGGACTTTGAACTGTCCAAGGACAAGGTCCTGATGGGAGCGGAGCGGCGCAGCATGATCCTCAGTGTCGAGGAGCGGCGCAACACGGCCTATCACGAGGGCGGCCATGCCTTAGTGGCGCGGCTCACGCCCGGGACTGACCCGGTACACAAAGTCACGATCATCCCCCGTGGCATGGCCTTGGGTGTCACCCAACAGGTGCCGGTGGACGACCGCCATACCTGGTCGAAGGATTATATCCTCAATCGCCTGGCAATCATGCTCGGTGGGCGGGTTGCTGAGGAACTGGTCCTGGGACATATGACCACCGGCGCGGGAGACGACATCGAGAAAGCCACAGACTTAGCCCACCGCATGGTGTGCGAGTGGGGAATGAGCGACCGGCTTGGTCCCATGACCTTCGGCAAAAAAGAGGAACAGATCTTCCTGGGGCGCGATTTTACCCAGATGAAGGACTATTCGGAGCAGACTGCCATCGAGATCGACACCGAGATCCGCAGCATCATCATGGACGCCTACGATCGCGCGAAGGATCTTTTGCGCGCGAACCTCACCGTGCTGCACAAGATGGCTGAGGTCTTGCTCGAAAAGGAAGTCCTGGACGGAACGGAAATTGATGACATCATCACTCGCTTTGGGAATGGCAACGCGGCGGTGAGTGAACCGCAGACTGCGGCTGAGGCGGTTTCCTGACTGCCTGTTCCGTGCCTGTCCTGCTCACGCCTCGGCCTTTCCTCTGGGTGAGGTCGGTTGGGCGGATTCTCTCCCAGTCGCGCGCTCACGCCGCAACAAGTCCTTATCAAAGTCCGATGTTACACAAGAAATCTCATTTGAGATCAGCCCAAGTCGCTTTGCTTTTTTCTGGCTGACCACACCTGGCTGACGGCTGATCGCTGACCAGCGCACATGACAGACCTGTTCACCCAGATCCGCTGGCAGGACCTGCTTGATATTACGCTGATTGCCTGCGGGGTGTACTGGATCATTCACCTGATTCGTGGCACCCGAGCGGTGCAGATGTTGCTCGGGTTGGTGGTCTTGTTCCTCACCTACCTCGGCTCTCAGTATTTCGAGCTGTATACGCTGAACTGGGTGTTGGACAACTTTCTCAGTTCGGTCTTACTGGTAATAGTTGTTCTGTTTCAAAATGACATCCGCCGAGCGCTGACCGAGGTGGGCCGCGGATCGCTGTTCGGGGTTGGCGAGCAAGCCGCCTACGGCCCGGTGTTGGAGGAAATCACCAAGGCTGCGGTTTCCCTCGCCGGCAAGCGCGTGGGCGCACTGATAGTGCTGGAGAGAGAGATCGGCCTTAACGAATACATTGAGGTTGGTACGCGGCTCGAAGCCCGCATGAGTAAAGAACTCCTCTGTAGTATATTTCCCCCTGTGGCGCCGTTGCATGACGGCGCGGTGGTGATCCAGCGTGGGCGCATCACCTCCGCTGGGTGTTTCTTGCCATTGACGAACAACCCGAATGTGAGCAAGGTGCTGGGCACCCGCCACCGGGCCGCGATCGGGCTGACCGAGGAGACGGACGCGGTCGTGGTGGTCGTTTCAGAAGAGGAAGGCACGATTTCTTTAGTGCGAGAAGGCCGCATTACCCGTGACCTGGATGCCGCAGCGCTCCTTGCCGCGCTGCGCCAGTTGTTTTCTCATGAGCTGGGGTGGAAGAAGGCTTAGTCGGCTTATTGTTCATAACGGGACGCTCAAGGTTTTTTCCTTGGCGTTTGCCTGTGGACTATGGCTGTTAGTCAATGCCGGGGAGCGTAATACTGAGCAGACGTTGGTGGTGCCGGTCGAACTCGACAATCTGCCCCCGCAACTGGTTGTCACCGGGAGACAAGTTGACTCCGTTGATTTACGGGTGATGGGGCCGCGCACGCTTCTGGGCCGCATCGGCTCGAAGAAGATCACCCTGGACCTCAGCGGCGTGCGCCCGGGGCCAGCCTCATTCCGTATCGGTTCTGACTTGTTGAGCCTGCCGCGCGGAGTCAAAGTTGAGCGGATCAGTCCTTCACAAGTCAACCTGGAGATTGCCGCCATCATCAGGCGTATGGTCCCCGTGCGACCTGACCTGGTCGGGAAGCCGCCGCCTGGGTACATGGTGAAAGAGGTCGAGGTGGTGCCGGACGTGGTTGAGGTCGTTGGCCCAGCGCCCCAAATAGAAAAGCTGGAAGCGATAACAACTGCTGCGGTCGATGTGCGCCGGTTCACTCAAGCGCAGACGCAGGATCTCTCGCTGCGTGGGCCAGAGGGAGATCTGGTCACCTACAATATTGACCGGGTCCGGGTGCGGATCGAAATTCAAGAGGTGATGATGACACAAGAGTTCCGCCGGGTGAAAATCGAAATCAAAAACGCGGCTTTTCGCGCCGTCTCCACGCCGTCGCAGGTGGATGTGGCCGTGCGGGGTCCCCAGCGGCTGGTCGAGCAGCTCAAACTGTGGGACGGTGAAATCTTCGTCGACGCCGCCGGTCAGGAGCCGGGCACGGTCACACTGCCGGTCAATGTCCTGCTCCCACCCAGGATCGAACTCGTGTCGCAAGAGCCGACCGAGGTCGAACTGAAGCTGATACCAGACAACCAGAAGAAACCGCAGCTGAAGCAGACTCCGGAGAAAAAAAAGCCAGCAGGAGGCCGATCGTGAATGGCAATGGAGAACAACGCGAACGATTGTTCGGCACTGACGGTATCCGTGGGGTGGCGAATATCGAACCGATGACCTCAGAAACCGCCCTGAGAGTGGGCCGGGCGCTGGCCTATGTGTTTCGCCATCGTCCAGGACGCCACAAGATCTTGATCGGCAAGGACACGCGGCTCTCCGGTTATATGCTGGAAACCGCTCTGGCCTCGGGCATCTGCTCGATGGGAGTGGATGTCTTGCTGGTTGGACCCGTGCCGACTCCCGGGATTGCTTTCCTCACTCGGAGTTTGCGAGCTGATGCTGGGGTGGTGATTTCAGCCTCACATAACCCATTCCAAGACAACGGGGTAAAGGTATTCTCGCGGGACGGCTTCAAGCTCCCGGACGAGGTGGAGGACGAAATCGAGTCCCTGGTCATGGATCAAAAAATCGATCACCTACGACCTACAGCTACAGCGATTGGCAAGGCTTTTCGCGTAGACGATGCATTGGGCCGTTATAATGTCTTCGTTAAAAATGCCTTTCCCCGTCATCTTACCTTGGATGGTCTCAAGGTGGTGATCGATTGCGCCCACGGTGCGGCGTACAAGGTCGCTCCTGAGGTGCTGGAGGAATTGGGCGCCCACGTCACCGCAGTCGGTGTGGACCCGGACGGGGAGAACATCAATCGTGATTGCGGTGCTCTTCATCCCCAACATGTCCAGTTCTTGGTGCGCGAAACCGGGGCGCAGGTGGGGGTGGCGCTCGATGGCGACGCGGACCGCGTCGTCCTGATAGATGAGACGGGAGCCATCGTTGACGGTGATGCGATTATGGCGATTGCCGCTGGCGAGATGCTGCGTAACGAGACGCTCCAGCAGAAGACTTTGGTTGGCACGGTGATGAGTAATCTTGGGCTGGAGATCGCGCTCAGGCGGATGGGCGGACGGCTGGTGCGCACGCCAGTGGGAGACCGCTACGTGGTCGAAGAGATGGTGCGAGGTGGGTATAACCTGGGAGGAGAGCAATCGGGACATGTGGTCTTCCTGGACGTGAATACCACCGGAGATGGCATGGTGACGGTGCTGGCGCTCCTGGCGATCACGCTCCAACGTCAACGGCCACTCTCCGAACTGAAGAAGGTCATGCAACGTTACCCGCAGGTATTGATCAATGTGAAAGTGCGCGAACGGCGCGATTTGGCGACGGTCGAACCGATAGCGAGGACGATACAGCGAGTGGAACAATCGCTCGGAGAGAAGGGGCGATTACTAGTGCGCTTCTCCGGCACCGAGCCTGTAGTGCGTGTGATGGATGAAGGAGAGGATGAACAGATCGTGCGCAGGTATGGGGAAGAGGTAGCAGAAGTCGTGGACGAGCACCTGGGTGTGAGTGAGTAAACGGGCAACGCTCGCGTTCGCCCTTCGACGAGCTCAGGGTGAACGGAGGTGGGGGGATTCCTGCTCTCGCTCAGTAGGAGAACGAGAACCGGCATGTACTTGGTTACCGCGCAAGAGATGCGTGAGCTGGACCGGCTCACGATCGAAGAATACGGCACGCCTGGCCACGTGCTGATGGAACGGGCCGGGGCGGGCGCGACCGCAGCCCTGCGTAAGGAATTCCCTCACGCTCGGACATCATCGGTCCTGATCGTCGCCGGCAAAGGCAATAATGGTGGGGACGGCTTCGTCATCGCCCGCCTGCTCAAGAAACAGGGAGTGAAGTGTGAGGTCATTCTAGCGGCCAGAAAGGCTGAAGTGAAGGGCGATGCGCTGCGTAACCTGACTGCGTTTCTCCGTCTGCGTGGTCGAGTGACCGAGGTGACGGAGCCTGTCCAACTCGGCTTGGTGCAGAAGAAGCTTTCGCGGAACGGGTTGGTCGTCGATGCGCTGCTCGGCACTGGGCTGAACTCGCCTGTCCAGGGGTTGATGGCGGCGCTGATCGACCTCATTAATGCGAGCGGTGTACCAATCGTGGCTGTAGATATCCCCTCGGGCCTGGATGCCGATACCGGCGCGCCGCTCGGCACCGCTATCCAGGCTGAACTTACTGTGACGTTTGGCTGTGCCAAGCTCGGTCAGATTGGCGATCCTGGCGCGGAGTACCTCGGTCGTCTGGTAATTGTGGATATTGGCATCGCTCCGGAGGCGCTGGCGCGGGTACAACCGCAGACGATGCTCCTGACTGCCGAAACAATCGGCCTATTAGTGCGCGAGCGTCGCCGTGCGGCTCACAAAGGCGATTTCGGCCATCTGGTCGTGCTTGCCGGCGCGCG
Organism: Binatia bacterium; assembly: GCA_041487975.1. Lineage (GTDB taxonomy): Bacteria > Desulfobacterota > Binatia > Bin18 > Bin18 > JACQEL01. The sequence goes on from JBGPOI010000077.1 coordinate 11,099, forward strand.
CGGCAAGAGTGGGGCGGCGCTGCTCTGTGGCGGCGCGGCTTTGCGTGTGGGCACAGGGCTGGTAACGCTCACCGGACCGGCTTCGCTGAATTCGATTTTCTCGTCGGTCTTGCTCGAGGCGATGACCGTTCCTTTTCCCGAACGACCGGATGGTAGTCTCGCGCTGGATGAGGGGGCCGCAGCCCAGGCGTTGCAAGGTAAGAGCGCGGTGGCGTTCGGTCCGGGAGTGGGAGTTTCCACGGACACGATCGGCCTGACTCGCTGGCTGCTGGCGCATAGTGAGTTGCCGATGGTCATCGATGCCGACGGGCTCAACTGCCTGGCGACGGATCCGGGCGCCCTCCTTGGTGCACGCGGCCCGGTTGTGCTGACTCCGCATCCAGGAGAAATGGCGCGCCTGATGAACATGAGCAACGCCGAAGTTCAGGCCCGACGCCTGGCGATCGCGCGCTCGTTTGCCACCCAACATCGGTGTTATCTCATCCTCAAAGGGTCTCACACCGTGATTGCCGCTCCCGACGGTCGGGCTTGGGTCAATACCACCGGCAACCCGGGGATGGCTAGTGGCGGCATGGGAGACGTATTGACCGGCATTTTGGGTGGACTGCTGGCGCAGGGCTATCCTCCAGAAGAGGCATGCACACTGGGTGTGTTCCTGCACGGTTACGCTGGTGACCTGGCTGCTCAGGAAAAAGGCGAGGCTGGTATCCTGGCGCGTGATGTGATCGAGCGGCTGCCAGGTGGGTTGCGGGCATTACGTCAGGCTGCCCTGCAAGATAACGGGGCAGAGAATGACTTTTGAAGTGCGCACTGCTTCAGCCGAAGCAACCAAGACCTGGGGTGAGCGGCTCGCCCGTTTGTTGTTCCCGGGAGCAGTGATTGGCTTAGCAGGTGAACTGGGCGCGGGCAAGACCTGTTTCGTCAAAGGGCTCGCGACTGGACTCGGCCTCGATGAAGAAGAAATCTCCAGCCCCACCTTTACTCTGATCGCCGAACATTATAGGGGAAAAGTCCCACTCTATCATATCGACCTTTACCGTCTGGAAGGCGCCGGGGTCGAGGAGTTGGGCCTGGACGAATATCTGTTTGGCCAGGGAGTGACGGTGATCGAATGGTTCTGCTTCTTGCCCGCCGGCATGGTGGATGAGTATCTGTTGGTTTCGTTGACTTTTGTAGACGAAGAAGAGCGAGTATTGATACTGATGGCACGGGGAGAAAAATACGAACGAGTACTGAGGACGCTTCTGGCTAGTTGACTGTCGGTACGCAGAGAGAAGTAGTCGGGGTGTAGGGGCGGGTCTGAGACCCGCCCCTACCGGTTCAAGGATGATGAGTCAGTTCTTATGTTGATTGTGCAAAAATACGGCGGCACGTCGGTCGGGTCGACTGAGCGAATCAAGGAAGTAGCCAAGCGAGTTGCCGCCACTCGCGACGCCGGGCACCAGGTTGCCGTAGTGGTCTCCGCCATGAGCGGAGAGACGAACCGTCTGTTAGGTCTGGCCAAACAAATCGCTGCGCAACCGGACGAGCGGGAGAGCGACGTTTTGGTCTCTACCGGTGAGCAGGTGACGGTCGCGCTCCTGGCCATGGCATTGAAAGAGCTGGGTTATCCGGCCTTTTCGTTGCTCGGGCACCAGGTGCAGATTTCCACCGATAGCGCCTTCGGCCGGGCGCGGATCAGGTACATTAACACCGAGCGACTCTTGTCCGGTCTGCGGGATGGGCATATCGTGGTGGTAGCCGGTTTTCAGGGGGTCGATGCTGACGACAATATTACCACCCTGGGCCGTGGCGGCTCGGATACCACCGCCGTCGCCATCGCCGCGGCGACTCAGGCTGATGCCTGTGAGATTTATACTGATGTGGATGGGGTCTACAGCGCAGACCCGCGCATTTGCCCGCATGCCCGCAAACTAAGCCGCATTTCCTACGACGAGATGCTCGAACTGGCCAGTCTGGGGGCGAAAGTCTTGCAAATTCGTTCAGTCGAGTTCGCCAAACGGTACCAGGTGCCCGTGCATGTGCGGTCGAGCTTTTCCCCGGATGAAGGCACCTGGTTGGTGCGTGAGGATCCCAGCATGGAAGATGTGGTTGTTTCGGGGGTGACCTCGGATTTGGATCAGGCGAAGATTACCATTCTGCATGTGCCGGACCGTCCCGGCCTCGCGGCTAAGCTGTTCGGCCCGATCGCCGACGATAATATGGTGGTAGATATGATTATCCAGAATGCCAGCGCTGACGGGTTTACCGATCTCACCTTTACCGTGCCCAAGGGGGATGCGCCTAAAGCTTTAGCCCGCGTCAAAGCCGCAGCCGCGGAGGTCGGTGCCAGCGGCGTGGCCTTCGACGCCGAGGTGGCCAAAGTATCGATTGTGGGACTGGGCATGCGCAGCCATGCCGGTGTAGCCGCGCGCATGTTCCAGACCCTGGCCCGCGAAAGCATTAACATTCAGATGATCTCGACCTCGGAAATTAAAATCTCGGTAGTGATCGATGCCAAATACACTGAACTCGCGGTACGTGTGCTGCACGACGCCCTGATTTCCCCGGCCCAATGAGGTAGCTATGAAACGGATCGCGCTCTACGATACAACCCTGAGAGACGGCTGCCAATCGGAAGACGTTTCCTTCACCCTCGAAGATAAACTGCGGATCGCGGAAAAACTCGACGACTTCGGCATCTCTTATATTGAGGGTGGGTGGCCGGGCTCCAACCCCCGTGATGAGGAATTTTTCAGCGCGGTCAAGAAGCTGCACCTCACGCATGCCCGCATCGCCGCCTTCGGCTCGACCCGCCGGGCGAACATTTCCGCGGCCGAGGATTTTAACCTTCGCTTATTGCTCAAGGCCGAGACACCGGTAGTAACAATTGTCGGGAAGACCTGGGACCTGCACGTGCGCGATGACCTGCGCATCTCGAAAAAGGCCAACCTGGAAGTGATTGCCGACTCTCTCGCGTACCTGAAGAAACGCGTGGACGAAGTCTTTTTCGACGCCGAGCATTTC
>JBGPOI010000078.1:0-14029 GCA_041487975.1 Binatia bacterium
CAGCACCCTGGAAAGTGGTTGGCGAACACCTGGTTATCGCCCTGGCAGTGATCACATGCACTCATTTGATCGGAGATTGGGTGGCAGCCTCGTTCAAGTAGCCCCAGAGTTCTCAGGTGCCTTCAGGGGATGTCGGCAAAATAAGTTTGCAAATCTGACGCGGCAAAAGCGAAAGTTTTCCCAGTTTTGGTAGAAAAATCCTGAACAAGACCAGTAATCTTTGCTTTAGTGCAGCCCTTGTATGCGCCTGCCGCTGGCGTACTCTTTGCACACCAAGTTTTGAGAGGGACAGCCGCCCTCAAGAGATAAGCGAAGGCGAATAAGATGCCCCGAGGAGGATTGTGCTCTTTTCCTCCCCCTCTCCCCTCCTGAGGCTTCCTGCGGCTGTCCCTTCCTGAGGAGGCTGTTCCCGTGCCTGTCACAGAAGAAGTACTTAAAGAAGTGCGGGCGGCTTTTGCACACGAGCCACGCATCAATTTGCATCGCTATCCTGTCCACCTGGCTCTCAGCAACGGCGACCTGATAGTCGAAGGGGAAATGGAGCACGTAGCGGCTAAGAAGCTCGCCCTGGAACTGGCGGCCGCTGCGCCTGGCATCAATGGCATTGTGGATCGGTTAAGAGTAGCCCCAGCCCAACGCATGGGCGATGGCGCTATCCGTGACCATGTCCGCGACGCTCTCATCCAGGAGCCTGCTCTGGAGACATGTACCATCCGGATATGGGACAAGGACCAGGTGGACATTGTCAGGGAGTCTCTGCGGCAACCCTTCGGTGCCATTGAGGTCGCCGTGGAAGAGGGGGTAGTCACCCTCAATGGCCAAGTGCCCAGCCTGTCCCACAAACGTCTGGCGGGGGTGCTGGGGTGGTGGGTGCCGGGCAGCCAGGATGTCATCAACGGCCTGGAGGTCGTGCCTCCTGAAGACGATAACGACGACGAGATCACCGATGCGGTGCGCCTGGTATTGGAAAAGAACCCGTTCGTGAACGCCGACCAAATCCGCGTTAGTACCAATAACTCTCTAGTGACCCTGGAGGGATTGGTGACCAACGAGCAGGTCAAGGACATGGCAGAATTCGATGCGTGGTATGTGTTCGGCGTGGATCGGGTGATTAACTCACTCGCAGTGCAAGAGTAGCAAAGCGGCAGGCCATGCACCTTACGATAAGGATACGGTGAACCAGCTCTCTCTGAGGAATATACTGCTGTTCTCCCTTGCCTTCCTGTTGCTCCTGGCCAGTGGGTTTTCCTCCAGCAGATGTGCTGGGAATGAAGAGTCTCAGTGGAGGGCCGCGCGCCTGCAGATGGTCGAGCAGCAGTTGCGCCAGCGGGGGATTGGCGATGTACGTGTCCTCCAGGCTATGGCCACGGTTCCCCGACACCTCTTCGTGCCACCCCCATGGCGCCTCCACGCCTATGAGGACGGGCCTCTCCCCATTGGTGAGGGACAGACCATTTCTCAGCCCTATACGGTAGCGCTGATGAGCGAGAGTCTCCTCCTCACCGGTGCAGAGACCGTGCTGGAGGTCGGCACCGGCTCGGGCTATCAAGCCGCCGTGTTAAGCAGCTTGGCCAAACGTGTCTATTCGATCGAGATCCTCCCCGGGTTGGCAGAGACAGCGCGCAGCCGGTTGGGTGATCTAGGCTACGACAACGTCACCGTAGTCGTTGGCGATGGGAATCAGGGCTGGGCAGCAGGAAGTCCGTATGATGCCATCATCGTGACCGCCGCGGCGCCCCGGGTGCCTCCGGCGCTGTGGGATCAGCTTGCCGAAGGTGGGCGGCTGGTGTTGCCAGTTGCGGAGGGGGACACCCAACATTTGCTGCGGCTGCGCAAAGTGCAGGGAAGCGTCATCCGGGAAGATCTGGGGGCCGTTCTGTTTGTCCCGCTGGTCGGAGGACAAAGATAGGAAATCCTATGGCCCATTCCATCGGTGAACACTGTGTGTTTTGCCAGATCGTCGGCGGCACAGTGCAGAGTCATAACGTGTTTGAGGATGCGGTCTCACTCACCTTTCTCGATCACCGCCCCCTCTTCCCAGGTCACTGTCTGCTCGTGCCGAAGGGTCACTATGAAACCCTCTTGGATTTACCCGCCGTGCTCCTCCCTCCGCTCTTTGCCACGACCCAACTATTGGCACGAGCGCTGGAAATAGTTGCAAGAATGAGAGTCGGCAAGAGTTTTTTCCTGTGTCCGCCAGAAAAACACACCAATTACTCTGGCGAGAGAATGGCAAGCCACTTGCTACATTTCCGCAAAGCAACTTTTAAGGAGGTGCATTATGGGAGCGTTAACACCGTGGAAACCGAGGCATAAGTTGGAGAGGATAGAGCGGCGCATGCAAGATTTGTTTGATCGCTTCTTCGGTGAGTCCGGGGAACGAGAGCGTCCTTTATGGAAAGCTGAAGCCTGGATGCCGGCAGTCGAGAGCCATGTGGAGAATGGCAACCTGGTCATCAAAACCGATCTGCCCGGCATCGATCCCAAAGAGGTGTCGATCTCGGTGACGGGTAATCAGTTGACCATCGAAGGAGAGCGCAAGCAGGAAGAGAAGAAGGAGGAGAAAGATTACTTCTATCACGAGCTGTCGTACGGGAAGTTCTCTCGCACGATGACGTTGCCCGCCGGGGTGGACGCAGACAAGGTCAAAGCGCGCTGTGAGGACGGAGTGTTGGAAATCACCATGCCGGCTCCGAAGGAGTTGGCCTCCAAGCGGATCCAGATCGAAGCGAAATGACCAAAGGCCGCTTATGATCCTCCCCAGATTGCAAAAGTACCTGGACGAACACAAAATCAAGTATCAAGTGCTGACGCACTCGACGGCCTATACCGCCCAGGAGGTACAAGAAACGCAAGCCGCTGTAGGTGGGGAAGTGGTTGTAATCGATGGCGCACAAAAGTCCGGCAGCAGTATGTTTTGGCGCCGTTACTCCAGCGCATGGGAGTGACAATGGAGCTGCACGTCATTCGCGCCGGCTACATACCGACCGGAGCGGGTGTGATTGAAAGGTTGTTCCCGCGACACGTCGCTTGAACGCACTCACCCTGACGGCGCAGGGGAGTATCCACCGCGTGTCCGGTATTGCTTTCGAGCAGGTCTATGACACGACGGCGTTGCATGCGGGAGCGAGCCTGGCCATATAGGCAGAGAGTTCTACAGGCTGTAGGTTCGGGGCTGACCGTGCCGGAGCCCTACGGCGCAGCTCCGAGGCCATTGGCCGATTCGTGGCGGCCACGTTTCTGGAAGACCTGGCCACAGGCGCGACGGTTGACCGGCACGTGGCAGACCAACTGGTCCTCTTTGCTGCCCTCGCTCGTAGTTATTGAAGGCGTGGACTTCCAGCGGTGAAGACGTAACCAGCGTCGCTCTTACAAAAGACGCGCCTCAGGCGCGGCCATGGGCTCACGCCGCCACCGTCAGCGGCTGACGGTGGTGCCCCGTGCGTCGCCGTTGCCGTGGTGGGTAAGCCGAACTGTGTTGACGCAAGTGTGTGACCCCGAGGCGCAGGTACTCCGGATCTAATCCCAGTGCCTCACAGAACGAGCGGTCGAGATGAATATGGTCGTTAGCGCGCAGATCAGTATCTATCCTTTGCGGCAGGAGCATCTCAGCCCGGCCATCAAGGCTGTGCGTACGGCGCTGGAAGCCCGTGAACTGCAGCCACAGGTGGGACCGATGAGCACGGTAGTAACAGGAGAGGCGGATCTGGTGTTCGCCGCCTTGCACGAGGCGTTTACTCAAGCCGCGGTCACGGGCCACGTGGTGATGACCGTGACCGTGTCGAACGCCTGTCCGGTCTGAGGCCAAACTGCCAGTGGCGTGGGACATTTTTGAACGAGCGGCGAGCCGGTACGAGGGTTGGTATGCCACGCCGCGCGGGCAGCGGACGGACCAGGCCGAGCAGGCCCTCTTGGAGTGGCTCCTGACTGCATTCCCCACGGCTCGGAGCGTGCTCGAAGTGGGCTGTGGCACCGGCCATTTCGCCGGCTGGTTGACCGAGAAAGGTCTGAAGGTGGTCGGACTCGACCGGGCACCGGCGATGCTGGCGGAGCTGCACCGGCGAGTACCAGAACTCCCGGTGATCCTGGGCGATGCCCACCGGTTGCCTGTGCGAGAAGGTGCGGTGGACGTAACCGTCTTTGTGACTACCTTGGAGTTTTTGCCGGATCCCGCAGCTGCACTCACAGAAGCAGTACGAATAGCGTGCCAAGGGGTCGTGCTGGTGATCTTGAACCGTTGGAGCCAGGGCGGCTTCTCTCGGCGTTGGGGACCCCAGGCACGTCAGTCTCTCTTGAGTCAGGCGCGAGACTATTCGCTGGTGTCCCTGCGGGCGCTCGTAAAGCAGGCAGCAGGAAAGCGTTTGCGAGAGATTCGCTGGACGAGCACCCTATTTCCTGCTGGCCTGTGGAAGGTTCAGGCGCAGATTCCGCTGGGGGATGTCATTGGTATGGCGGCGATACTGAACAGGCACTGATGAGAATAAAGAGAGCACTCTTCTTGTTTGCCGTCCTGGTGACGGCCGGAGGATGTGTACCGGCCCCGCGGGCCTACCGTGTTTTTCTGCCGCCGCAACCCACGGCGCAGAGCCGTGATGCTCGCTTTTTAGGTAAGAGGAAAGCCAAGAACTCAAACCCACGTTTTTACGGTTTCAGGGGACCACAATTCTCGCAGCTCGGCTGGTAACAGATGCTTGATGTCCTCAATCTCCCCTTCGCTGATACGCCGAGCCAGCACCTGGAACACGCCACGGGTGATCCGTTCAGGGTCCATCCGTTCGTCGTTTCTAAAGGCGTGCTTGATGTGGGCCAGAAACTCCTCTTTGTGCCGCTCCTTCAGCGGCTTATCGGTGAGTTTCCAGCCCTCGTAGTAAAAGCCGCGGATGAGCATGGGAAGCTGCGCGCCGAGTTGCATTGCTTCTTCGACCGTGAGCCGGTCGCGCAGCGCGTGTAAAACCGTCCTCAGCGCCAGGTAGGCTCTGGGCTGCTCATCCTCCCACCCCAGCTCTTGCATCACGTCATTCAGCCACACGTGCGTTTTCTGGAGTGTGGTGTCGAAAACCTCCAAACCTGTTGTGCTCATGTTCCTGCCTCCTCCAGGGAAAGAGCAACCCTTATGCCAGAGGGAGGCAATAAAGCACTTCAGGAAAACAACGAGCTGCCAGGGAAAAAGACCGACATTTTCAGCAGATCTGAAGTTGAGACGAAAGAAATTACGGCAGAGTCACGTTTCGACGCTTGAGAAAACCCCACGTGAGACGTGTCAAAAGCAGGAACACTGCTCTACCAATTTCGTAGGCGCACTCTCTCACAGACTTGCCCCCTGTGGCATAGGCATTGCTCCCCTCGCCGGTGACCGTGAATGAAGAAAAGGGAGGTGGGATACGTCTCTCGCAAACGCTCTGCATGAAGGCTGGCAGCATTTCTTCAAATCGTGACGTTGAGGTGGAGGAAGAATGAAAAAGCCACCGAAGAGTGAACGTTATCGCAGAAGTGCGAAAAAACGCGACCAGTGATTTCCATTTTTGCGAATAGCCATGCTATTTTTCTCGTTTCCTACATGTATTTTCCCTTCGGTCTGTGAATTGCGTTGCCTCTTATAGGCGGGGAACCGGCTGAAGTGGGAGAAGCGCGAGAGCGAAGGGAGATCCACATGGTGTGGAAAACGATTGAGAAACCACAAAAGGATTGGGCCGTCGTCCCGAACCTGGTGAACTATGAACAGACCCGCGCGGCTTTTTCCTGGGAGACCGCGCGGCGCACACTCGACGGCCTTTCTGGTGGCCGGGGTCTCAACATCGCTCACGAGGCTGTGGACCGCCACGCTACGGGAGCACGCCGCGATCACCTGGCGTTACGCTGGCTCGGCAAACGGGGCGAGGTGCACGACTTCACCTACGGAGAACTGGGCGCAGTCACCAACCGTTTTGCGAATGTACTGAGACGTCTCAATGTGGGCAAAGGCGATCGGGTCTTCCTGCTGGCCGGACGCATTCCTGAACTCTACATCAGCGCCCTGGGGACGTTGAAGAACGGTAGCGTGTTCTGTCCCTTGTTCTCTGCTTTTGGTCCCGAGCCTATCCGGCAGCGGCTGAGCATCGGCGACGGCAAGGTGCTGGTGACTACCGCAGCCCTCTACAAGCGCAAGATAGCCGAGCTGCGCACCTCATTACCGCAACTCCAGCAGGTCCTCTTGATCGGGACAGCGGCAGAGACCGGCGCGATTCCTGGCACGCACGACTTCCACCGTTTACTGGCGGAGGCGGATGATCGCTTCGAGATCCCGCCCACCGACCCCGAAGACCTGGCTCTGTTGCACTTCACCAGCGGCACGACCGGCAAGCCTAAAGGCGCGATGCACGTCCATCAGGCGGTCGTCGCTCACCACCTCACCGGGACCTTCGCCCTTGACTTCCACGCCAACGATATCTTTTGGTGTACCGCCGACCCGGGCTGGGTGACCGGCACCTCTTACGGCATCATCGCCCCCCTGACCCACGGCATCACCAGTATCATCGACGAAGCCGATTTCGATGCCGAACGCTGGTATGGCATCTTGCAGGAGCAAAAAGTCACCGTGTGGTACACTGCGCCAACCGCCGTGCGCATGATGATGAAGGTGGGCGCCGAGGTGGTGCGCAAATACGATCTGCGCCACCTGCGCTTCATTGCCAGTGTCGGCGAGCCGCTGAACCCTGAAGCGGTGGTGTGGGGACAGGAGGCCTTCGGTTTGCCGATCCACGACAACTGGTGGCAGACCGAGACCGGCGGCATCATGATCGCTAACTATGCGGCTATGGACATCCGGCCAGGTTCGATGGGCTGTCCCTTGCCGGGAATCGCAGCGGGTATCGTGCACCGTCAAAAAGACGGGACCGTCGAAGTGGTCAATGAACCCGGAGTCGAGGGGGAGCTGGCGCTGCGGCCGGGCTGGCCCTCCATGTTTCGTGGCTACCTCCATGAGGAGGAGCGCTACGGCAAGTGCTTCGCCGGCGGCTGGTACCTCACCGGTGACCTCGCCAAACGCGATGCTGATGGCTACTTCTGGTTTGTGGGTCGAGCGGACGACGTCATCAAATCATCCGGCCACCTGATCGGTCCCTTCGAGGTCGAGAGCGCGCTGATGGAGCATCCGGCCGTGGCCGAGGTCGGCGTGATCGGCAAGCCCGATCCGGTCGCCGGAGAAGTAGTCAAGGCTTTCGTCTCACTCAAGACCAATTACGCGTCGAGCGAAAATCTGCGCCGCGACCTGCTGGGCTTTGCCCGGAAACGGTTGGGCGCAGCGGTCGCCCCCAAAGAGATCGACTTCGTGGTGAGCGTGCCGAAGACGCGCAGCGGCAAGATTATGCGTCGGCTGCTCAAAGCGCGCGAACTCGGCTTGCCCGAGGGCGACACGTCCACGCTGGAGAGTGAATGATAATGTGTCGTGCTTCGACAGGCTCAGCACGAACGGTTATCTCAGGCGACAGCATACATCGACCCGGTCACCCTGAGCATGTCGAAGGGTGACTGCATGGTACGAGACTGTAGAGAGAGTGCAATTTATGACCTCGTCCCAACCATCTCAGCAACCGCTCCTGGAGCGTAATCACTCCCTGTATCTGTTACGCGAAATGCTGCGTATCCGCCGCTTCGAAGAGAAGTGCGCGGAACTCTACAGCGCCACCAAGATTCGCGGCTTCCTCCATCTCTACATCGGCGAGGAGGCGGTAGCCGTCGGCGTCATGCAGGCTCTGGAGCCCGACGACGCGATCGTCGCCACCTACCGCGAGCACGGCCATGCCTTGGCGCGCGGCGTCTCGCCGGGAGCGATCATGGCCGAGATGTATGGCAAGCAAGAGGGCTGCAGCCGCGGCCGCGGCGGCTCCATGCATCTGTTTGATGCGGCCACTCGCTTCTACGGCGGCAACGCCATCGTCGGTGGCGGGCTGCCGCTGGCGGTCGGGCTGGCTCTCGCCGACAAGATGCAGGGCCGCCAGCGGGTGACAGCGTGTTTCTTCGGCGAAGGGGCGGTGGCCGAAGGCGAATTCCACGAATGTATGAACCTGGCCGCCTTGTGGAAACTGCCGGTGCTGTTTTGCTGTGAGAATAACCTCTACGCCATGGGAACTGCTCTCAAGCGCTCCGAATCCGAGATCGACCTGTGCCTCAAGGCGACGAGCTACGAAGTGCCGGCTTGGCCGGTGGACGGCATGGATGTTGTCGCCGTCGAGGAGGCGGCGCAACGGGCCGCAGCGGCCGTGCGCGCCGGTGGGGGGCCGTACTTCCTGGAATTCCGCACGTACCGCTTCCGTGCTCACTCGATGTTTGATCCGCAGCTCTACCGCGACAAACAGGAGGTCGAGGCCTGGAAGGAGCGTGATCCTCTCAACACCTTCCAAGTGCGCTTGCGCGAGCAGGGACTGCTGGAGGACGCGGACCTCGCTCGACTGGAAGAGGAAGCCGCAGCGGAGATTACCCGGGCTGTCGAGTTCGCCGAGGCCGGCACCTGGGAGCCGCTCGAAGACCTCACCAAATACGTCTACTCCGAGGGAGCGCGGTCATGACGGCTGAGGCGAAGACTGGTCGTATAACCTACCGAGAAGCGATGCGGACGGCGCTGCGTGAGGCCCTGCAGCGCGATGAGCGCGTCTTTCTGATGGGCGAGGACGTGGGCCGCTACGGCGGCTGCTTCGCGGTGAGCAAAGGATTGTTGGAAGAGTTCGGGCCCGAGCGCATCCGCGACACACCGCTGTCAGAGTCGGCCTTCGTCGGCGCCGGCATTGGCGCGGCGCTGGGCGGGATGCGGCCTATCGTCGAGATTATGACTGTCAACTTCAGCCTGCTCGCACTCGATCAGATCGTGAACAACGCCGCCACCATCCTGCATATGTCTGGCGGCCAATTCAACATTCCACTAGTGATCCGCATGACCACCGGCGCTGGACGGCAACTGGCAGCCCAGCATTCGCACAGTTTGGAAGGCTGGTATGCGCATATTCCCGGCATCAAGGTGCTGACTCCCGCCACGCTGGAGGACGCCCGCGGCATGCTGTGGACAGCGCTGCAGGACCCCGATCCGGTACTGATCTTCGAGCACGGCGGGTTGTACAATCTGGAAGGCGAGTTGGCGGCCGATGCTGGCGCGGTGAACATCGACAAGGCGGCGGTGCGGCGACCGGGAACGGACGTGAGCCTCATCACCTACGGTGGCACCCTCGGCAAGACCCTGCAAGCCGCCGAGGAATTGGCCGGAATGAGCATCAATGCCGAGGTCCTTGACCTGCGCAGCCTGCGCCCGCTCGACACTGCCAGCATCCTCGAGTCAGTTACACGAACCCACCGTACGGTTATCATCGATGAGGGCTGGCGCAGCGGCAGCATCTCGGCCGAGATCAGTGCGCGCATTATGGAAGGCGCTTTTTACGAACTCGACGTGCCGGTGGCGCGTGTCTGTAGCGCCGAAGTGCCGATGCCGTACTCTCGGCACCTGGAAGAGGCGGCGCTGCCACAGGTGCGCACCATCGTCGAGACTGTGCGCCAGATGGTGGGAAGCCGTGGCTGAATTCCGTATGCCTTCGCTAGGTGCCGACATGGAGGCCGGCACCCTGATCCAGTGGCTGGTTAAACCGGGCGATGCGGTGAAGCGCGGAGACATCATCGCCGTGGTGGACACAGAGAAAGCCGCGATCGAGATCGAAGTGTTCCAAGCCGGGGTCATTCAGACCATTGTCGTGCACGTGGGCGAGACCGTGCCGGTGGGCGCGGTGCTGGCGCTGATCCGCACTGATGGTGAACTACCGGCCGCTGGCGCACCAGTCGAGGTCAAGCCCAAACCCGCAGCACCGCCGGAGGCTGTCGCCAAACCTGCGCCACCCCCGCCCGCGCCTCCCCGTATCGAGAAGCCTGCTCCGTCTAAGGCGCCGCAGGTGCCGTCCGGCCGTCTGCGCATTTCGCCCCTGGCGATGCGCACCGCCGTCGAGCTAGGGGTGGATCTCGCCACGGTGCAGGGAACAGGCCCGGACGGGGCCATCACCAAGGCCGACGTCGAGAGGGCCGCCAGCAAAGCCGCGCCGGCGGTCGCACCGGCTGTGACACCAGCCGCAGCCGCTGCGGTGGTCAAACCGGCCGAGGTGGTACCACCGGCCAGACCGGCCGTAGCGCCGGCGGACCGTCAGGCGGCCATGCGCAAAGCGATTGCCGCCGCCATGTCGCGCTCCAAACGTGAGATCCCGCATTACTACCTCGGCACACCCATCGATATGGGCCGAGCGCTGGCTTGGCTGCAGGCGGAGAACCTGAAACGGCCGGTGACCGAGCGGCTGCTGTATTCAGTGCTCCTGCTCAAGGCGGTGGCGCTGGCCGTGCAGGAGATACCGGAAATGAACGGCTTCTGGGTCGATGGCGCCTTCAAGCGTAGCGAGGCAGTCCACGTGGGTGTGGCCATCTCGCTGCGTCAAGGAGGACTCATCGCGCCAGCGATCCATGATCTCGACAAGAAAAGCCTCGACGAGATCATGACGAATCTGCGCGACCTGGTGAAGCGAGTGCGCGCCGGCGTGCTCCGCAGCTCTGAGATCGCTGATGCCACGCTCACCGTGACCAGCCTGGGAGAGCAGGGTGTGGAAACCGTTTTTGGTGTTATCTACCCGCCACAGGTGGCCCTCGTCGGCTTCGGCAAGGTGGTCGAACGTCCATGGGCGGCTAACGGCATGGTCGGCGCAAAGCCCGTGCTCATGGCGACGCTGGCAGCCGATCACCGGGCCAGCGATGGTCATCGCGGCGGTCTTTTCCTCGCCGCCCTCGATCGCCTGCTGCAGGAACCGGAGAAGTTATGAGGGACGAAGAGATCAAGGCGGTGGTGCTGCGGGTGCTCGGAGACATTGCCCCCGAGGCTGAATTAGATCAGATCGATCCCGCAATTGATTTGCGGGAGCAACTGGACCTCGACTCCATGGATATCCTGAACCTCATGATCGGTATCCACGAGGCGATCGGGGTCGATATTCCCGAGGCGGATTATCCGCAGATGGCCAGCCTTAACGCCTGCGTTGCCTATCTGCGCCCGCGCAGCAAAGGGTCATAAACGGTGGATGCGATTGGGCAAAGGATGTTGAGATGAAAAATAGCGCCTCAGGCGCGCAGCCCATTGAGCAGCGCTGGGAGCATTTCCCTCACGGAGCTGACATCGGCGTGCGCGGCATCGGCACCTCGAAAGAAGAAGCCTTCGAACAGGCCGCGCTGGCGCTGACCGCCGTGCTGACCGATCCTCACATCGTGGCGCCCAACCAGGCGGTGGAGGTGTCGTGCGAAGCGCCCGATGACGAGATGCTGCTGGTCGATTGGCTAAATGGGTTGATCTATGAAATGGCCACCCGCCAGATGCTCTTCAGTCGCTTTGCCGTGCACATCGTGGAATCAAGCTTGCAGGCAACCGCCTGGGGAGAGGCCATCGACGTGTCGCGGCATCAGCCTGCCGTCGAGGTGAAAGGCGCGACCTATACCGCCCTCCTGGTCAAGCAAGACGCGAACGGCACTTGGCTCGCGCAGTGCGTGGTCGACGTGTGAGTGCCAAAAGCCAACGAGGTAATTATGGATACTACCCTCCTCATTCAACAGTCAGCCTTTGAGTGGTGGATCGCGCCCTTCGGCAAGATGCGCGTGCCCGCGGTCATCTACGCCAGCGAAGCCTTGATCCGTGACATGGATCTTAAGGTGTATGAACAGGTCACCAATGTGGCCACGTTGCCCGGTATCGTGAAGGCGTCCTACGCCATGCCGGATGCCCACTGGGGCTATGGTTTTCCCATCGGCGGAGTTGCCGCCTTTGACCCGGAGCAGGGGGGCGTCATTTCCGCCGGTGGGGTGGGTTTCGATATCTCCTGCGCCGTACGTACGCTGCACACCGGTCTCGTTCGCAAGGATATTCAGCCGCTCAAGGAGCGCCTGGCGGACGCTCTATTTCACAAGGTGCCCGCCGGCGTGGGGAGCAGAGGCCAGTTGCGGCTCAACCGTACGGAGATGGACGCTATGCTTGGCGGTGGTGCTCGTTGGGCGGTGGAGCGTGGGTACGGCACTGCCGCGGACCTGGAACGGATCGAAGAGCACGGCTGCATGCAGGGGGCGGATCCAGCCGAGGTCTCGGATCACGCCAAGAAACGGCAGGAAGAGGAGGTAGGCACGCTGGGCTCGGGCAATCATTATCTGGAAGTACAGGAAGTGACCGAAGTCTATAATGGCCGCATCGCCGCTGCCTTTGGCGTCCATCAGGGAGATATCGTAGTCAGTATCCATTGTGGCTCGCGCGGCCTCGGTCACCAGATCGGCACGGAGTTTCTCAGGAAGATGGCCATTGCTGCCGCCGGCTACGGCATCGAGCTGCCCGATCGGGAACTGGCTTGCGCGCCAATCAATTCCCCGGTGGGCCAAGCCTACCTGGGAGCGATGCGTGCAGCCATCAATTGCGCCCTGGCCAATCGCCAGGTCATCACTCACCTGGTTCGACAAGTGTTTGCCGAGATCCTGCCCCGGGCCAGTCTCCCGTTGCTGTACGATGTCTCCCATAACACCTGCAAGGTGGAAGAGCATGTCATCGATGGCCGACGCAAACGGCTCTTCGTCCACCGCAAGGGTGCGACCCGCGCCTTTGGTCCCGGTCATCCCGATATTCCGCCGGCACTGCGCGCGGTGGGACAGCCGGTGCTCATCGGCGGCACCATGGGCACGGCCTCGTACATTCTGGCTGGTAGTGAGGAAGGCATGGCCTTAGCGTTTGGTTCTGCCTGTCATGGCGCCGGACGCAGCATGAGCCGCCACCAGGCGCTCAGGCAGTGGAAAGGGCGCGAGGTGATCGACCATCTGGCCAGCCAGGGGATTCTCATCCGCAGTCCCTCTGCGCGCGGCGTGGCCGAAGAGGCTCCTGGCGCCTACAAAGATGTCAGCGCGGTAGCGGATGCGGCCGACCACGCGAAGCTCGCGCACAAGGTCGCGCGGCTTGAGCCGCTGGTCTGCATCAAGGGTTGAGGCGGATTGCTGCCCTATCAGGCTGAAGAAGAGGGACAAAGTTGCTGGGCGCCGTGAGTATAGAGCGTGGAGTCTGCTACGCCTTGTTCGCCTATGAGGTGGCGCTGTCGATCAATCTGGACGAAGCGGAACGGCGAATTAGTACGATGACCCAACGCGACAGCATTAGGCACAAGCATACCGCTCCTTCATACTTCGAGTATCGTCCGGCGCCTGTCCGTGTGACGCAGAACGCGGACCCGCTGACTTTCGGCAACTACCGCAGTAGCACGAGCGTCGACCTCGTCCTCTATGACTTTGGCGCAATATCAGTAATTTACAGTATCACGCTGCCAGGCCCGTTGTTGGGCCTCTTAGCGTTGAGCGAGGATTTGTACGACAACGCCCTCCTGTTAGCGGATTCACGACGGCGTGTGGAAGAACTGATTGCGGTCATCCAGAGCGCGGTGACCAGGCCGGAGATCTCCGATTTGGTCGAGGACTATGTCATCTTTCAGATCGAAGCTTTCGCGACGCCGTGCTCTCAGGAGGAACTCTGCACCAATCACGCCCAGGCGATTGCGCAGATCTTGCGCGCCGAACGGCAGACGCTTTCCCAGGAAGAGGTATCGGATGTGCTGTCGTAAGGGTGTCAACAATGCCCTCAAGCTCTTGGGCGATCAGTACCTGGCCCGGGTATATCGCCTAGTCTCCCAGCGGTTTCATCTCGCGGAGTGGGACGCAAGCATTCTCCGCAAGCTCCAGACCCTTGAGAGCATCTACGAAAAACTGGCGGACCAAGCGACAAGCCACCGGATGGAGGTGCTCGAATGGATCATCATCATTCTGATCGCCGTCTCGATTCTGCTCCCTTTTGTTCCCGGTATGCCGAGGCACTAGCCGAGTGCTGCGATGCCAACCGCTGTCAACCTCCTCCTCGCGACCAGCAGTGGCGCAGACGATCGAGGTCTTGCCTACGCCACCCTTGCCGGCGAAGAACAGATAGCGCGTCGCAGTGTCGAGGAAAGACATCGGTACCCTTTCAGTGAGC
>JBGPOI010000079.1:0-13961 GCA_041487975.1 Binatia bacterium
CCTGCGCCCCTTTCGTGGGGTTCACAAGAAGTATCTCAGGTACTATCTGGCCATGTGTGAACATCGGATTAACCGTAAGCGTATCTGTCCCGCGTTCATCGCTGGGCTCGTGACTGCGCACAAAACTCAGACATGAGCCAAAACTTCTTGCTCAGTCCTCAGTCCTCATTACTCATTACTGTTATAACGCTGCCGCCTTCACTCTTTGTTGTGAATCCAACGGCTTGGGATACCAGTGGTCTTCCCACTCGCTCCACAGGTTTTCCTTGAGATAGGGCATGACCTCTTTGGCATACAGCTCGGTGTTGCGCATGGTCTGTTCACGCCCGAGGTTGCCAAACTGGCATAGGGTCATCACATGCCCAACGTTCATTTCCTTGAGCACCTCACGCATGCGCTCGCGCACCGTGGCCGGTGAGCCGGCGATAATGAAGCCTTGATCGACGAAGTCTTTCCACGTGAGGCCTTTGAGAAACTCGAAGCTAAACGGCACCTTCAGAGACTTGACCGATTTGAGCGTCATGTACCCTGGGGCCGCAGCGAAATAGCTGGGAACGTGCAGACAACGATGATAGAAGTACGATGCCGCTTCAGCGTACTCGGCCTCTGCCTTCGCGTCGGAGTCAGAAATCGCCACCAATTGCAGATATCCCGCACGGTATGGGTTGCGGTCGCGACCGGCACGGTCAACTGCATCCCAGTAACCTTTCATGGTTTCCTTGGCCGGCTGATAGCCAAAGTAGCTGAGAAAAGCGTACATATAGTCGTGCTCCGCCACCCAATCCCAGGTCTCGACACTGCCGCCACCCGGGATCCACACCGGCGGATGCGGTTTCTGCACCGGACGTGGCCAGACGTTGACGTAGCGGAACTGGTTGTATTTGCCGTTGAAGATAAACGGCTCAGGCGTGGTCCAGGACTTGATAATCAGATCGTGGGCTTCGCGATACTTTTCGCGCAGCGTCGCCGGCGTCTGGCCATAGGCGAAATTGGTGTCCATCGAGCTGCCCACCGGAAAGCCAGCCACAAACCGGCCGCCGGAGATGACGTCAAGCATGGCCATCTCTTCAGCCACGCGCAGAGGCGGGTTATACAGAGCGATAGAGTTGCCCAGAACAATCAGCGCAGCCTGGCTCGTACGCCTGGCCAAGCAGGCAAGCATGATGTTCGGAGACGGCATCAGGCCGTAGGCGTTGGAGTGGTGCTCGTTGACGCAAATCCCATCAAATCCCAGCCGGTCGGCGTACTCCAACTCGTCCAGATATTCGTTGTAAATTTCGTGTCCCTTGACGGGATCGTACAGCTTACTCGGCACGTCTACCCAGACACTGGGATATCTGTCTTTGAAATCTTCAGGCAGGTCCTTGTAGGGCATCAGATGGAACCAGTGGCTTTTCATAACGACCCCTCCTTCGGGCAAAGTTGCAGGCCGCAACCCTGTATCGCGAAACTAATTATCAGTCCGGTCTGGCAACGACAAGAGGCAAGTTCTCTTCAAACAGCTCTGGCCAAGCCTCGTTCACCCTTTCAGAGAGAGAGCACCCAACTTGCCCTCCCCCCTGGATGCCCGCCTGCGCGGGCATGACGTCATTCCCGCGAAAGCGGGAATCTAGAAGTCTAACCGATAACCCCGAAATTCAGCCCTGACAGACCGCTAGACTTTCGTCAGCACCAAATTCCCCTGCTCATCCCGTCGCACTGCCCACCCCGGCGGTACCACTACCGTAGTATCCGGCTCCTCGACAATCAATGGACCGGACTGTTCTTCGGCAATATCCGCCCGACGGCGGACTGGGGTCTCCAGCGTCCCGAGCGCAGGACCGAAGTACGCTTGCCGAGAAATACTCTGTTCCTGTTCAACGGCAAACACCGGAGCCACCAGATCGGTGAAACGCATCCGCCCGGCCGAAGCCAAAGCCCGCAGACGGAGGTTCACCAGTTCGATCGCGTCGTCTCGATCATAACCGAACGCCTGCTTGTGCGCCTCGGTAAAGAGCCGAGCGAGTTCGGTCCGCAAGTCGGCGAGCTTTGCCGCAGACGGAAACGACAGAGTCAGTTCGGATACTTGATAGCCGTACTTCAGGTCCACCTGCCGCTCGAATCGTATTGCCTCCTCAGTAACTCCTTCCTGTAAAAGCTCCGCTCGCGCCGCGGCTTCCAATTCTTCGTACTGTCGCTCGATCGCCTGCGGATCTACGCTGTCGAGCGCCAGAGCTATGCTGCGGATATAGTCGTGGCGATAATCGGCGAGCAGTAATCCCAAAGCGCTGAACAGCCCGGGAAACAAAGGGATCTGCACACGCGAGATTCCCAAACTCTCAGCCAGGGCTGTTGCGTGTATTGGTCCGGCCCCGCCGAAGGCGATCAGCGTAAACTCGCGCGGGTCACGTCCGCGCTCGGTAGACACGGCGCGCAGAGCGCGCATCATGGCAGCGTTGGCCACCTGGGTAACACCATAGGCGGCGCGCAGCACATCGAGTTTCAGCGGGCCAGCGAGCCGGCGTGCGATCGCTTCCCAGGCGGCCTGACGGTCGATACGCAAAGTCGAACCAGCAATCGCCTCAGGGTTCATATAGCCGAGGACCACGTTGGCGTCGGTCACCGTGGGTTCCTGTCCGCCGCGACCATAGCACACCGGTCCGGGTTCAGCGCCGGCGCTGTGCGGTCCGACCCGTAGGGCACCACCGTCGTCGATCCAGGCGATGCTACCGCCGCCAGCGCCGACCTCAACGATATCCAGCGAAGGCACCCGCAGGGCGTGTCCTCCGCCACCAAAGAGACGAGTGGTCATGGTCGCGCCGCCACCGACTTCACCACCGGACTTTTCCAGCGGCGCGCCGTTCTCGATCAGACAGGCCTTGGCGGTGGTACCGCCCATGTCAAAAGAAAGCACCTGATTCAAGCCGGTTTCACTCGCCAACCGCGCTGCGGCTAACACACCGGCCGCGGGTCCAGACTCGATCATGTACGCCGGTCTCCGCCGCGCGGCCTGAGCGCTCATGATGCCGCCGTTCGACTGCATAATGAGCAGCCGTCGGCTGTAGGCGGAGAGGTGCTGCTCCAACTGGTTCAGATAGCGGTCTACCACCGGGATCAAGGAAGCGTTGATCACCGTTGTGCTGGTGCGCTCGTACTCGCGAATCTCCGGGTGGACCTCGGAGGACAGACAAACCACCATACGCGGAGCCATCTCGGCGATGAGGCGGCCGATCTGCCGTTCGTGCGTCGGATTCAGATAAGAATTGACCAGGCAGACCGCGATGACCTCGACGTGCGCGGCAAGCAAGGTGCTAATCACTTCCTGTGTCTCTTTGGGATCGAGCGGCTGCTCGATGCTGCCGTCGCCGAGGATACGTTCGCGCACCTCCAGGCGTAGAGAGCGAGGCACAAGCGGCGGCAGGCGATCCCACTCCACATCGTAGATGTTGGGCCGTCGCTGTCCGCGCATCTCGAGCTCGTCACGAAATCCCTTCGTCGTAATCAGACCGGCAGTCGCCGTCTTGTTCTCGATCACCGCATTCGAAGCGATTGTCGTGCCGTGAACGAAACTTTCGACTTGCCCAGTCTGCGTCGAGCGCCGTACGCACGCAACAATATCTTCGCCAACGCGATCGAGCAGCGACAGCACTTTCGCCGTCGTCAACCGCCCGTCGTCCCCCAGCACGATCACGTCGGTGAAAGTGCCACCGATGTCAAACCCAACTCTCATGAAATCTCCATTATGTCACCGTGATCTCACCAGTCCGCAAGTCAATGCCAAGATAGCAACCACGAAAGAAATCAAGCCCGAGGAGCCCATCAATTTGGGCACTCGGATGGCTCATAGCACGACTTCCGCATCCTTCGGCAGCCGGCCCATGAACAGAAACGCGCTATGTTTAGGCTTCAGTAGGCGAGCTTGACGGTATACTTCATCCCGGTTTTTGCTATGCCACAGAACCTGCCCACGCTCTACGTTGAGCGATGCATCAACCTCGGGATCACCAATCAGCACCCACTCCCCATCGTAATGCGCTTGAATTTCGGACAGAGATAAGACATCCGTCATCATGAACCTCCTTGCAAGCGAGCACTGTTTTATTGACTCAACAGCTCAATTCCTCAAGCAACGCTTTCGCCTCCCGCAAGTCCGCTGTACCAAACCCCTCCGTAAACCAGCCGTAGATCTCCGCCAGCATTTGCCGAGCTTCATCTTTTTTGCCCTGCTGCTCCCACAACCGGCTCAAGCTCATCACCGCCCGCAGTTCCAGCGACTTGGCACTCTGCCGTCGGGCGATCTCAATGGCCTTCTGAAAACATTCCTCCGCCCCTGATTCCGGATCCCTGTTTTCAGACTTGTCTTGACTTGTCTTGACTTGTCCGAGACTTGTTTTGACTTTGGCCTGAAGCATTAGCTCGCCTTTCAGCCGATACAGCTCCGCCTCGTAGAACCGCTCCCCAGTTCTGTCCACAAAATCTAACGCTTCACCCAGTGCAGCCAGTCCTTTGTCCATCTGTCCCGTTTTTCCATACGCTTCGGCCAGCAAAGCCAGAATATGCGACTGAGTCAGCTCCTGCCCCAGAGCCCGGAAGGCGTCCAGGCCCTGACGCAGCTGGGCAATCCCCTCCTCTCCTTGTCCCTGCACAGCGAGCGCCCAGCCCTGTAGAATAGTGCCAGCGGCCAGCCAAAGGGGAAACCCTTGCTCGGTACAGAGCGCCAGCAAGGCCTCGGCCCGCCCTTGGGCTCCAGGCTCCTCTCGACGGAACTGATGAACCATTGCTGCCCAGTACAACACATTCGCGAAGCTGTGTGGATGAGCCAACTTCTGGGCTAGGGTGAGTGCCTCCTCGATCCTCTTGAGCGCCCGGTCGGGATAGCCCAAATACCCCTGGGCCGCCGCCCCATAGCAGAGGCAAAGCACCCCGGGGTCCTCGCCGTAGAGCACGGCTAGAGAACCATGCTTTGCAGCGTCGTAGAGGGCGATCCCTTGCTCCGTATATGCCTGGGCGGGGGCCAACTCTCCGGGCAAGAACAAGGAACCCAACATACTGTAAGCCTCTACGAGAAGGGCTGAGTCCTGCGCGTCTTGGGCCAAGCGGAGAAACTGCTCTGCCAACTCGCGCGCCGTCTGGAGCTCCGCCCGGTTGAGATAAAAACTCCACAGTCCCCACAGCACCGGGAAGAGCTGAGGAGTCTCCCCTATCTGCTGACACAGCTTCCGGGCCCGGGTGTATGCTTTTTCTACTTCCGGAGCGGCGTAGCCCTGGGTGGCTATCAACGAATTGCCCAAGGCGATTTGGAGCGTCAGCTCTCGCTGCGCGCGCTCAGGGGTGTCCGGGAGAGTGTTGAGCAGTTCCAAAGCCGCAGTCAGGTGGTTGATCGCTTCCGCATTGGCCGACCGCTGCACCGCCTGTTGCCCGGCAAGCCCGAGGTATTCTATGGCCTTTATAGTGTTGCCACTGCGACGGTAGTGATGAGCCAGCTCCCCATAGTAGTCTTCTAACCGAACGTGATGTATCTCCTCAATCGCTTGGGCCGTGTGCTCGTGCAGTACTTTACGCCGCTCCAACAGCACTGAGTTGTGCGCCACTTCCTGGGTGAGCGCATGTTTGAAGGTGTATTCAACATCAGGAAACGCTGGCTGTTCGTAGATAAACTCTCCTGCTTGTAGGTGAGACAACAGCCGGTACAGCTCCTCTTCCGGCTGCCCGACCACCTTCTTGAGCAGGCTCAGGGAAAATTCTTTGCCGATCACGGCCAGGGTTTGCAGCAGGGCTTTTTCTTCTGGTGGGAGGCGGTCGATGCGGGCGGCGAGGACGCCTTGCACGGTGGTCGGGATGTGGAGGTCGGTCGGTAGGGGCGACCGGCCGGTCGCCCCTACATTCAGGTGGGCGGTGCCCACCCTACGAGGGTCTCGTATCAGCACTCCTTGCTCGAAGAGATCCTGCACGATCTCTTCCATGAAGAAGGGGTTGCCTTCGGTCTTCTCTAGAATGCGCCGTTTGAGGGCCTGTAGGGGCGCAGCATGCTGCGCTCCTACTCCATCGCCCAACAGAGCCGTGAGCATCTCTTGGGCCTGCGCCTGCCCTAAGGGATCAAGCCGTAACTGAGTATAGTAGATCTTGCCGCTCCAACTATGCTGGTACTCGGGGCGGTAGTTTACCAGCAACAGGATACGCGCTGTGGCCACCCCCTCGCTCAGCAGCAGCAGGAATTCCTGGGTCTCCGTATCCAGCCAGTGCAGATCCTCAAAAATGAGGATGAGTGGCTGATTGAGACTCTCGCGCACCAGCAACTGCTTGATCGCTTCCAAGATCCGCCGGCGCCGGGTCTGCGGGTCCATCTGTTGCAGCGGCGAGGTAGGCTCGGCAATCCCCAACAGGAAGAACAAATACGGCAAAATGTCTTCCAGGCCGCGGTCCAGCGTAAGCACTCTGCCGGTGATCTTCTCTCGCCGCCGTCGTTCATCGTCTTGTACCGTGAACTGGAAATAGTTTTTCAGTAGATCGATCAGCGGCAGATAGGGATAGGCTTTGCCATGCGACACCGAGAAAGTCTCTAGCACCAAACAGCCTCTTTGTGAGAGCAGCTTGAACTCGTAGAACAACCGCGACTTCCCTACCCCCGGCTCTCCCATCACGCCGACAATCTGTCCATGACCTGCTTTGGCTGACTCCAGTGCTCGCTGTATCTGCTGCAGCTCGCTCTGCCGACCGACAAAGCGCACCAGCCCGCGCCTGGCCGCGACCTGTAGCTTCGTGCGCAGCGGGCCGACTCCCAAGACCTCGTAGATACTGAGCGGCTCCGTAACGCCTTTGACCTGCGTTTCTCCCAGAGCCTTAAACTCGAAATACCCTTCGGTCAGCTTGTGCGTGTGCGAGCTCACCACGATCGACCCTGGCGTAGCCAGACTCTCCATGCGTGAGGCGATGTTGGTTGAATGCCCGACGGGCACGTAATCCGTGTGCAGGTCATCCTTGCGGATCGAGCGCACTACCACTTCTCCGGTGTTGACTCCAACGCGCAGATAGATGGGCACCCCACCTTCCCGGCGTCGCTGGTCGGCGTATCGTCGCATCTCCTCCTGCATGCGCAGAGCGGCATAGAGGGCGCGGTGAGCATGATCTTCATGGGCAATTGGTGCGCCAAATAAGGCGAAGATGCCGTCGCCGAGAGACTGGGCGACGTAACCCTCGTAGCGATGCACCGCATTCATCATGATCTGCAAGGCGGGATCAATGATGCGGCGGGCGTCTTCGGGGTCGAGGTCTTCGATGAGAGCAGTGGAGCCTTTGAGGTCGGCAAAAAGCGCGGTGATGGTCTTGCGTTCGCCATCCGGCGCACCTCGGGCCTCCAGCGCCTCCCGCTCGGCCAAGATGCGCTCAGCCAGATGTCTCGGCGTATAGCTAATCGGTCTAGAGTCCGAAGTCCGAAGTCCGGAGTCCGCAGTCGTTTTCCTTTTCCCCTTTTCGCCTTTTTCCCTTTTCCCCCTGGGCCTTCGCGTAAGCAAGGTGCCGCATTCACCGCAGAATTGAAATCCCGGCGGGTTCTCGAAGCCACACTGTGGACAGCGGTTGCTGAATTGCGTCCCGCACTGACCGCAGAACTTCATTCCGGCGGGATTCTCAAAATTGCAGCTCGGGCAGCGCATGCAGCCTCATCACCTCTTTCTCACTGCTTGATCACACGGGTCACCAGAAAGGAATGCCTTTTTTGTCCCGTTTCCCCGCTTCCCCATTTCCCCATTTCGCCCTCTTCGTGGGCTGGTCAATCCGCCGCCGCTACGGGTTCCGCCCGCTTTTGTCGCAGCGCCGCCGTCTTTTCCCAGTCAATACTCAGATTCTGTGGATCAATCACCACCCCGTAGTGCTCCCGCGCAGCAGTGATCGTCAGTTTCTCATCTTTCACATCGGTCAAGACTTTTTCCGGCTCGCGCTCCCAGGGGTCGCCATGCCCACCGGAGCCGGAAATGACGTGGTAAATGCGGTCACCGGCTTTTACCTCCATGTGCATGTGCGTCTTGCGCGGCAGTTCCAGGTTGTCATCCCCAGGGTTGAGGATGTTGGTAGACAGTGCGCCAGGTCCGCCACCGGCCATACCATCAGAAGCGCGCAGCAGACGATTGGTACGCACCATGACTTTGCCTGGTTGCAGGAACCGCCACTGTTTGTAAATGGACAACGAGCCGCGGTACTTCCCTGCGCCGGCGGTATCGGGCACGTAACCGAAGCCATCGACCACCAGAGGATATTCACGCTCCAACAGTTCGGCCGGGATGGTGCCGTACGAACCGAACGACATTGGCGCCACGCCGTCGATACCGTCTTTCATCGGCCGGCCACCCCAGCCGCCAAAGTAGATGTCCATAACTGCGAATTGCTTCCCATCCACCTTCTGGCCGGTGAAGTGCAAAACGTCCCCGCCTTCTCCGGGGATCGGCACCCGCTCCGGCAACGCCTTGGCCAGCGCGCGAAACATCATGTCGAACACGCGGAAGAACAACGGCGCCCGGCCACCCACGGCCGCGGGAAAGCGCGGGTTCACCAGCGTCCCCGGCGGGGCAATGACGTTGATCGGTCGAATGAAGCCGACGTTGGTCAGAACATCTGGGCTGACAATGCTCTTGACCGAACCGTAGACTGTGGCCTTGGTCATACTGAGCGGCAAGTTGATCGCCCCTCTCGCTTGGGGAGCAGTGCCGGTGAAGTCAGCAGTCAGGGTATCGCCCTCCACTTTGAGGGTGAGCTTGAGAGGCATAACCACCCCGTCACTGCCGAAGCCGTCGTCCTCGAAGATCTCATCGTGCACATATTCGCCCGGTGGAATTGCGCTGATCGCCGCCCGGGTGGCGCGCTCGGCGTAGTCGATCAGATAGTCACAGGAAGATTGGTACGTCTCCAGGCCGTATTTGTCGAGCAGCGCCTTGATCTCCTGTTCGCCACGCCAGCAGCCAGCGATCTTGGCCTCAACGTCACCAAGCCACTCCTCGGACACCCGCACATTGGCCAAAATGGTCTCCAAGAGCCCGTCGTTGCGCACGCCACCGTCGTAGAGCTTGACAATCGGCAGCCGCAGACCTTCTTCAAAAATCTCCGTGCACTGGCTGCTGAAGCCGCCGGGGAACCGGCCGCCGATGTCGGTGTGGTGTGAGTACGACAGAGTGAAAGCCACGAGCTTCCCCTGCCAGAAGGCCGGCGCGATGATCGCCACGTCGGGCATATGGGTGATGCCGGCGTAGGGATCGTTGACCACAATCACGTCACCCGGCTTAAACGTACCGCCGCACTTGTTCAGCACGTAGGGCATCATCTCGATGAAGAAAGCAAGCTGAAACGGTGCGGCATAGCCCTGACCGATGAGCCGGCCCTGACCATCACACATCGCCGTGGCGAAGTCGCCAGTCTTGACCATCGCCGAGCGACCGGTCTTCCACACCGCGATTGCCATCTCCTCGGTAATGGCGGCGAGTTCGTTCTTGATAACCTCGACTAGAATGGGATCGAATGCGCGTGCCATGGTTTCTCCTCAATTCCTTCCTCTGAGTTCCTTCCCCCCTTGCGGGGGAAGGCTAGGATGGGGGGTCGGACGGCTCAGTTCCGTGGTCAGGCTTTAGCCGCGACCGATACCCCCCCCACTCTAATCCTCCCCTACAAGGGGGGAGGAAATATAGGTCAGGTCGGATGAATGTTTCTTCGTATCAGCTTAGTCTTTTCCTCATCCACCCTGCCCGCCTCCACATCAATCACCACCCCATACTCCCGTTCGGCATAGGCCGGCGAAATTTTTTCGTCCAGCACGTCCACTAACACCATCTCCGGATCGCGCGCAAACGGATAGCCATAACCGCCGGCGCCAGGTTGCACGTGCAGGAGCACCTCCCCGCGCCGCACCGGCGTATCAATCAGCATCTGCCGCGGTAGCTCGGTGCGGGCGCCGTTCGAACTGAGCAGAGCCTGGAACGGCGTGCCATCTTTACCTCCGGCCAATCCGTACGGCACCGACTTCACTCGGCAGGTGCGCAGCAGCACCCGGCCATCGTTGAGAAAGCGCCATTTACGGTAGACCGACAGCGCGCCACGGAACTGGCCCGCGCCACCGGTATCCGGCACAAAGCCAAAACCTTCGATCAGCACCGGGCACTCGCGCTCGATCATCTCCGCCGGCAGGCTACGCGTGGCTCCGCCCGCGGCCATCGGCGTCACCCCTTCGACCCCATCCTTATTGGGCCGAGCGCCCCAGCCGGTGCTGTACATATCCAGCAGCATGGCCGGTACTCCCTCCTGCACCTGCGGTGTGTACACCAGCAGGTTGATGCCGCCCTCCCCCGCAGCATACACTTTGTGAGGAATAGCCTGAGCCAAGGCAGCAAAAACCATGTCGATGATGCGCCACATCATCATTCCGCGCGCGCCCACCGCGGCCGGGAATTGCGGGTTGACCACACAGCCTTCCGGCGCAGTGACTTGGATCGGTGCGACCAGACCGGAGTTGGCCGGCGCATCGGTGTCGAGGATCGAACGAAACGCCACGTACACACAGGCACGGGTGAGATTGAGCGGGACGTTGATAGCGCTGCGAACCTGCGGAGCGGTGCCGGCGAAATCGACGACGACCGAGTCACCTCGTACTTTGATCGTCAGCTTGAGCTGGACGCCAGGCCCGCCCAGACCATCGTCCTCAAACAGATCCTCGCAGACATACTCACCGTCAGGAATGGCGGCGATACAGGAACGAATCGCCCGCTCGCTGTACTGATGTAGCTGAACGTTACAGGCTGTGAACTTCTCTAGTCCATACTTATCCAGAAGATCCTGCACGCCTCGGGCTCCCCTGCGGCAAGCGGCGGCCTGAGCCTCCAGATCACCAAGGACATCCTCAGGAGCACGGACGTTGGCGGCAATAAGGTCGAGAAGCTCCTGATTCACCTTGCCCTGGCTAAACAGTTTGACCCCTGGAATTCGCACCCCCTCCTCATACACCTCGGCGCAGGCGATACCCATGCCGCCGGGGAAGCGGCCGCCGATGTCGGTATGGTGCTCGACAATCGCCGAGAAGCCGACCAGGCTGTCGCGCCAGAAGATCGGCATCACCAGCACGATGTCGGGGAAATGCGAGACCCCGCCGTAAGGATCATTGGAGACGATGACATCCCCGGGCTGGAGGCTGCCGCCAAACTTGCGCAGCACCCAGGGCATGACGCCCATGATGTAACCCAGGTGGACACCTATAGTGAGGCCCTGGGCGATAAGTTGTCCCTGGGCATCCACCAATGCCGTGGAAAAGTCCGCGCCCTCCTTAGCACCAAGCGAGCGGGCCGTGCGCTTCATGGTAATACCCATTTCTTCGGCCACAGCAG
Source organism: Binatia bacterium (assembly GCA_041487975.1). GTDB lineage: Bacteria > Desulfobacterota > Binatia > Bin18 > Bin18 > JACQEL01. The sequence continues at coordinate 11,337 of JBGPOI010000079.1, forward strand.
TCAGTTCGTTTTTCAGCACCTCGATGAGGATGGGGTCAAATTGTTGGTCCATTCGCGCTCGCTCCTCTAATGCCTCAGCACAATATTCCCGTACCCATCCACCTCAGCCTGCCAGCCCGGCGGAACGACGACGGTCGTGTCAAATTCTTCAACGATTAAGGGTCCGGCCAATATCTTCCCCACCAGATCCGAGCGGCTTAGGACGCGGGCTTCACGTTCGCCACTCTGTGGCCCAAAATACGCGCGGCGCGTGATCTCCGGATTCTCGGCTTCATCTGCAGTCCGTGCAAAGCTTTCCCCCAATTCCCGAAACCCCACGCTCCGTGCTGGCGCGGTCGCCTTGAGACGCAGGCTAACGATGGCGATAGCATCGTTCTCGCGGCGATATCCGTACGTACGCTCGTGCTCGCTATGGAACGACTCCGCCAGCACTTGTAGGAGTTCGGTAGCAGATACCGACTCCGGCACTTGCAGAGTCAGCTCCGACGATTGTCGGGCGTAGCGCAAGTCGATAAAGCGTTCCAATTGCACGCCAGCCGGGCTGATCTCTTCCCTGAACACCTCTTCCCGCACGCGGGCCGCGAGTACGTCGAACTCACGCAGCAGCGGTACCGGATCCACCGAGTCGAGCCGGCCGGGTACGCTCTGCACGTAGTCATAGCGCAGGTCGGCGAGCAATAAACCCAGGGCACTGAAGAGACCGGGGAAAAGAGGCACGTACACACGGCCGATGCCGAGACTAGCGGCTAGTTCGGCGGCATGGATCGGCCCGGCTCCACCAAAGGCAATCAGCGAAAACTCGCGCGGGTCGCGGCCACGCTCGGTAGTCACCGCACGAATCGCGCGCATCATGGTGGCGTTGGCCACCTGATGGACGCCGTGGGCCGCATTCTGCACGGTCAGGCCGAGCCGCGTGCAGAGGTCTCTGTCAATCGCCGCGCGCGCAGCAGCCGCGTCAATCGGCACCGTGCCGCCGGCGATCTTCTCCGGGTTCATATAACCCAGGGTTACATTGGCGTCGGTGATCGTCGGTGCCGTTCCACCTCGCCCGTAGCAGGCCGGTCCAGGCACTGCGCCGGCACTGCGGGGCCCCACCCGCAATGCGCCGCCCTCGTCTACCCAGGCAAGACTACCACCGCCGGCACCTACTTCGGCAATGTCATAGGCAGGGACACGTAAGGCATAGCCCGCGCCTTTGCTGAGACGGCTAGCGAGGTTGATGCCCGCGCCGACCTCACCTTCAGCGGTCTCCACCGGTTGGCCATTCTCGATCAGACATGCCTTCACCGTCGTGCCGCCCATGTCAAAGGCCACAGCCTGTGAGAGGCCGATTTCTCGCGCCAGACTGGCCGCGGCCAGCACCCCAGCCGCCGGGCCAGACTCGATCATGTGCACCGGCCGGCGTCGCGCGTGCTCGGTGGTCATCACGCCACCGTTGGACTGCATGATGAGCAGCGAAGGATGATACTGTCGCAACTGCGCTTCCAGTTGATCCAGATAACGGTTCACCACCGGCATGAGATAGGCATTGAGCGCGGTGGTGGAGGTGCGCTCATATTCACGAATCTCAGGCAGAACCTCGGACGAGGCGCAGACCATGACGCCGGGCAGAAGTTCACGGACCAGCGCCGTGGCTTGTCGCTCGTGCACTGGGTTCACGTAGGAGTGGAGAAACGACACCGCGATGGCCTCGACCCCTTGGGCACGCAACGTATGCAGCGCTTCGCGCACGTCGTTGACCTCGAGCGGCGTATCTACTTCGCCGCTCACCGTCATGCGTTCGCTCACCTCCAGGCGGCGACGGCGCGGGATCAGCGGCGGGGTGCGTTCCCAAAACACATCGTACACTCCCGGGCGTCCAAGACGGCGGATTTCTAACTCGTCGCGAAATCCTTTGGTGGTAATCAGGCCCGTGACCGCACCCTTCCCTTCGAGCACAGCGTTCGAGGCGATAGTCGTTCCGTGCACCAGGCTGGCGATATGGCCACCCGGCTGCTGTCCTAAGGCGTCAGCCACACAACGGCCGACATCGGCGCCGACGGAATCGGGCAGGGTGAGAATCTTGTACGTGAAGAGGCGACCGTTGGCACCGGCGACGACCACGTCGGTGAAGGTGCCGCCGATGTCGAAGGCGACGCGCAGGGCTAGAGTGGTATCGTTGGGCATAGTGGTCAGTTACCAGTAGTCAGTTGTCAGTTCGGCAATGCGTCCCTCTGCCCTCGCAGGAGAGAGAGGGTGAAAGGGCGTAGGGTACTAGCGCGACTCAACGTCCTCGCCCCGGCCCTTTCCCACTACGCAGGAGAGGAAGAAAACCGCGTGGAGTTCCTACTCCTTTACCATCGCGATTGCCTCAATCTCAATGAGGAGCCCATCAAGGGCCAGCGCCTGGACGCCGACCAGGGTGCTGGCAGGCAGGTTTTCTTGCGGAAAGAACTGGCTGCGCACCTCGCGAATCACCGGCAGATCCGCGGATTTGAAGCTCACCACATAGGTGTTCAGCTTCACCACGTCCGCGGTTGTCGCTCCAGCCGCAGCCAAGGCGGCCTGCAGATTGGCGTAAGCCTGCGTGGTCTGGGCGCGTAGGTCACCCTTGCCGACAATCTCTCCTTTGACATCCCAAGCTAC
>JBGPOI010000080.1:0-13716 GCA_041487975.1 Binatia bacterium
ATGCAATCTGTGCGTACTTAAGGGATCAACCAGCCCTGAGAAAGTGAGAGCGAAAAAGTCACAGCGGCCCGAGGGTACGACAGTAATAATCCCACACATTCTGTAGATTCTGCGCTGAATAGATCTTGCTGCGCTTCGCCACTAGCTCCTCATCGCTGGGCCAACTGAAAGGCTGGGCGGGCAGGGAAGCGAGGAGCTGCACCTGACTGGCACGCTCTAAATTGATAGCCGCGACCACCGCTTCTTCAATCGTCGTGGCGGCGACGACGATGCCATGGTTTCTCAGATAGCAAGCCAGTGAGTTGCCGAGTGTTGCCGCGACCGCCTCACCCAGTGTGCGTGTCACAATCAGATCGGCCGTCTGGGTGAAGCGCGGCACGTCCGGCGGAGTAAACTGGGCGCCTTCATGCGAGACCGCGCGCAAGGGCTGGTTCGTCGCGGCAAAGGCGATGGAATAGAGCGGGTGAGTATGAACCACACAGGTCACTGCCGGCCGCGCACGGAAGATTTCGCTGTGAATGGGAAACTCCATGTGCCGCGGGAGGTCGCCTTCCACCACCTGGCCGTCAAGGTCGAGCCGGATGACTGTCTCCGGCGTCATTTCATCCAGCCCCATCGCCGCGGGTTTCATCCAAAACGTATCTGCCCCAGGCTGACGATAGGTGACGTGTCCGTAGATGGTGTCGTTCTGGCCGTGCGCCGCCAAAATGCGGCAGGCATAAGCCAGCTTATGGCGCAGGTCCTGGGTTTCCTCGGAAAACGTGGCCATGCGTACCTCCTCCCCGTGTGGAGTTTCCTGGGAGAGAATCTTCCTACTCGCCGGCATTATTCGGCTGATTGTTCCCGGTTGTCAAACAATGCAATCGAGGCTGCTGGGGAGGGGAGGGCAAGAGAGCAGGAATGTGGAACGTCACGTATTCAAGCCTGATCCTGTATCCAACGCCCCAGTGGTTCGGTGCGGACCTCGCTGGCCCGGCAACGGACTACGAAGACGTCTCCAAGGAGATTTGGGCTATATGGCTCAGCTTCGGACTACCAGCTTAACTGACCTTGTGCAGCGAACGCTCACTCTGTGCGCGCCGCTGACCGCCGGAGCATTAGGTAGGTGCGTATGGTAAAGTGTCTGCAAAGAGCGCAGAAGAATTGCGGTATCTCTAATGCTTGCTGCAGGACGCAACCAGACCGGCCTGACTCAAAAGCAGATTGACTACTGCCTGGAAGTCTGGGCGGTGCTGTGTGTTGACCTGCCGATCGAACTCGACACATCAGAGGCAACGCGGAACTCCTCCAGGACCCGCTTTAATGAGGTGCAGAACAAGGTGTTCCTTGGTGCGGATGCGTTTCCCGGTGAAAGTGTGGATGCGAATTCCCGTATGTCCACCCTCGCTTGTCTGGCGCATGAGTTGGCCCATGCTGAGCGCTTTCGGTTTGGCTATCGTCGCCCCATAGACTTGCCTGATGTACTCCTGGACGAAGCTGAGACCAGCCTGCGTGCCTCATTTACCTCTGTCCTCAGAACGAAAAACCGCGAAGATTTGGTAGAAGATGCGCGAGACCGATTGATCCAGTGGCTTGCCCTGCATCATCAAGAAGGAGGCAACGATGAAAAGAGTTGAACCCAGTGGGGTCGTGCTGAAAGGTGTCTGCAGTATCCAGACCGACCGATGCACAGCCAAGGAAGAAGGGCCGATTACCGCCGTGTGGGGGCCACCCGGTCAGACGCAGATCAATGTGTGCCGTGTGTGTCTAGAAGAAAAGATCCGCCTCGGCGAATGGGAAGTGGAAGGTGCGAGGCTGCTGCCGCACGCCTGAGCAGCGCCATCCAACAAAGGGCTGAAACTGGCGCTGCCGCCTTCCGGGCCAGCCTATCTCGACGCGCCCGCTTCCCAGCGCTGGGAAGCGGCCTGCTGTGGCGGAATTAGACAATACGATAAAAACGTGCGAACTCTGTTGCCCCAGTTCTACTTCCAAATTTTTCCGTCTTCCGCCCAAAAATCAGACAGAAGAGGTATTCTGACTAATTAAAAAAAAGCGTTCCACTACCGAAAAAAGATTTGACGTTCTGAGTGCATCACTCCCAAGGACGCTATGAAGACAAGACGATTCCTCATTGTTGTGATGTTTTTGTTCACCTCTGCTCCCCTTGTATGGGCAGACGACCAAGCTGCCTCCGTTGATTCGCTAAAAAAACGTGCCGCTCAAGGAGATGCCGAGGCGCAGTACAGCCTTGGTGTCATGTACCACGAGGGGCAGGGCGTATCGCAGGATTATGCCGAAGCGCTGAAGTGGTACCGCCAGGCCGCCGCTCAAGGGAATGCCGAGGCGCAGAACAACCTGGGCTTCATGTACCGCAAGGGGCAGGGCGTTCCGCAGGATGATGCCGAAGCCCTGAAATGGTACCGTCTAGCGGCCGCTCAAGGGAATGCCGAGGCGCAGTTCAGCCTGGGCGTCTACCACGAGGGGCGAGGTGTCCCGCAGGATTATGCCGAAGCGCTGAAGTGGTTCCGCCAGGCCGCCGCTCAAGGGAATGCCAGGGCACAAACCAACCTGGGCTTCATGTACCGCAAGGGGCAGGGCGTTCCGCAGGATTATGCCGAAGCGCTGAAATGGTTCCGTCTAGCGGCCGCTCAAGGGCTTGCCGAAGCGCAGTGCAACCTGGGCATCATGTACGCCGAGGGGCAGGGCGTCCGGCAGGATTATGCCGAAGCGCTGAAGTGGTACCGCCTAGCGGCCGCTCAAGGGAATGCCGGTGCGCAGCTCAACCTGGGCCTCATATACTACGAGGGGCAAGGTGTCGCCCACGATGACGTACAAGCCTACACATGGTTCAACCTTGCTGCGGCAAACTTCACCACCAAACCTAACCATGACAAGGCAGTAAAAGCGCGCGACACCCTAGCGACCCGAATGACTCCCGCTCAGATTGCTGAAGCCCAAAAGCTAGCGCGCGAATGGAAAAAGCAATAGTCCGCACGTCTCTTTCCCTTTCCAGATCCCTCCCCTCTTCCAGTGTGCGCCTTCCGTCTATAAAGCGCACCGCGCTTTTCTGCAGCTCGCGCCTTTCCTCGCCCGGCGAGGTCTGGATGGCTTAAAATTGGAGAGAAAAGCTATGGCGTCTAATCCTTCCCCTCCCAGACCTTCAGAAGGTTGCTGCCAAATCGCTGAGCGCTCAGGCAGTGAGGCCGCCATCCACCGCCAGTACCTGGCCGGTGATGTAGTCTGAATCCGCACAGGCAAAGAAGACAAACGCCGGAGCGACGGCCTCGGGCTCAGCTCGTTTGGCTTGAGCGAAAGTCGCTACTGGTTCGCTCAGATGTTGACGACGAAAGGCAAACAACGCCTCGGTCATGCGTGTCTCGGCCACTGGAGAAATGCAGTTCACTTGGATGTTATATGGCTTCAGTTCGCTTGCGGCGTTGCGCGTGAATGCAATGATTCCGCCTTTGGCGGCCGCATAGTCGGCGACCCCAAACGAGCCTCGCAGCGCCGACGGCGCAGCCAGGTTGATGATCTTGCCACCGCCTTGCGCTTTCATCGCTGGCAACACCGCTTGGGTGCAGTGAAACGTGCCGGTGAGATGCACAGCTAGTGTCGTCTGCCACTGTCCCTCGCTGATTTCTTCCAGCCGACAAGGGTGGATAATCCCGGCGTTGTTGACCAGGATGTCGATCCGTCCCCAGCGCATTAAGACCTGTTGCACGACCTTTTCGACCTCGCTTCTCTGGCTCACGTCCGCAGTGAGGGCGAGGGCGTCTCTGCCCAAGGCATCAACTTCGCGGGCGACCTGCGCCAAGGCTTGCGGATCACTGACCCCGACGATCGCTGCTCGCGCACCTTCTCGGGCAAAGGCCAAAGCAACGGCCCGGCCGATCCCACGGCTGCCACCGGTAATGAGGGCGACTTTGTCGAGTAATCGCATACAAAACTCCGAGCCTCCGTCTTCAGCAGAAAACTGAATGGAAGGGTTATTACTCAAACTGTACAGCTTGGAAGAATGAGCAAGGTATTTGTCTTGTCTTTTCAAAATCTTATTTGCCGGTATCCTGCACAACGGTAGGGGTCCGATTCATCGGACCCCCATGAAGGCTTGATGAATCAAGCCCCTACAAATTCTTGTATCATCCAAGACCGGCGGCCTACATGTATCGCTCATCCTGTAAAGTTTGAGTTATTAACCTCTTCTTACATCCGCAACGACACCCGAATCGCCTGCCCCTCGTTGGCAAAGGGAAACGCCTTGTTGATCTCAGCAAAGGGGAAGGTGTGCGAGATGATCTTGTCAAACGGATAGACATGCTGGCGGCGAGCGAGAAAGTCGATTGCCCGCGGCAGGACCCAGGGTGCGTAGACGGCGATGCCACGAATTGTTTGTGAACCACGGACAACCGTGCCGGGATCGAGGTTGGAGGGCAGACCAGGGGTGATGTTGCCTACCCAGAAGTAACGACCAGCCTGGCGTAACAAGCGTATGCCTTCCTCAACTACTTTCGGTGAACCGACCAGCTCTGCTACTACATCTGCACCCTGCCCGCGGGTTCTGTCGAATACGATCTCCCGCCGCTCTTTTTCGCTCACCTCGTCGATGTTGACTGTCAGGTCTGCGCCGAAGGCCTTTGCCAGTTGCAAACGTGCGGGGAGCTTATCAAAGATAATCACCTGAGCTGCGCCCATGTCTTTGGCGATGGCCGTGGCATAGAGCCCGAGTCCGCCAGCACCTTGGATGACGACGGTGTCACCCAAGCGAATGCCAATCTGATCCAGTGCGTAGAGTGACTCACATAACGCACAATTCACAGGTGAGACGTCTGCATCGCTTAACTCGGGTGGCACCTTGCAGATAGTCTGTCCCTTGCGCAGGTAGTAATACTCTCCATAGGCGCCACGGAAGTGGGGCGGGTCACCGGCATCCTCCATCCAGTAACGGTAGCGGTTGGGACAAGCTGGTGAGCCATTCAAACAGGCGGGGCAGGCGCCGCAAGGGACAAAGTAGGAATAGGCGATACGATCCCCCTCTTGCAGCGGCTGGCCGAGGCAATCGCTGCGCACGTTCTTGCCCAGGCGAAAGACTTCCCCCACCATTTCGTGGCCGGAGACGATAGCGCGGTTTTTGGGGAAACCTGGCCCGTGCCCACGCCAAATGTGCAAGTCAGAGCCGCAGATGTTGGCGCAGTGAATCTTGACCAAGATATCGTCCGACCCTACGTCCGGCAGAGGATACTCGCGGAATTCCATTTCCTTCAGCGGGCCACCAAACACTGCGACTTGGCCTTGCATAGACACCTCCTCATAATTCAACTTCAGCTACAGACGTGCGCGCAACGCACGCTACCCCGATTGCATTCCACTGTCGTGTGGTTCGATTTAGCGCCGTCTCTTGACCAGCGCAACCATGGAGTGGTACCGAGAGACAGCAAGATGAGCCAGGTCACAGTCATTGTAACCTGGGACGGCGCGGCTGAACATGATCCCCTCAGGATGTTGATGAAGCAAAGGAGGACATATGGACTATGGTGTTGTTTTGCCTCACGTCGGACCGCATGCACGCGAGCAGGTGGTGGAGCGGATACAGGTGGTGGCCCGGCAGGCTGAGGCCTTGGGGTATCACTCGCTGTGGGCAGCAGATCATATCGTGCTGCCTACGCATTTGACTTCCAAGTATCCCTATCATCCCGAAGGCAAATTCCCCGTCGATCCGGCAGACAATTTCTTGGAGCCGTTGACCGTCCTGAGCTATGTCGCGGCTTGCACGACGACGATTCGCCTCGGCACGGGCGTGCTGATCATCCCCTACCGCAATCCCATCGTCACCGCCAAAACGATCGCTACCCTCGATGTACTCTCGCGTGGACGAGTGATCCTCGGAGCCGGCGTTGGCTGGATGGCTGAAGAGTTCGCCTTCCTGAACGCGCCGTATCGTGAACGTGGCGCGCGCACGGACGAATATCTGCAAGCCATGAAAGTGTTGTGGACGGAAGAGGAGCCCGCTTTCCACGGACACTCTCTGCATTTCTCCGACCTGCGCTGCGAGCCCAAGCCGGTGCAAAAGCCGCATCCGCCGATCTGGATCGGCGGGCATAGCCAGGCTGCCTTACGTCGCACGGCAACGTTGGCGGACGGCTGGTATGGGCATGTGTTGTGGCGGAACCCGGAAGCGCTGCCGCGGGAGATCCAGACCATCAAGGAATTGGCTGAACAAGCTGGGCGTGATCCCCGTTCTCTGACCTATGCCGCGCCGGCCTACGAGCGCACATTCGAGGACGTGCTCCGCTCTTTGCCCCGTTACCAGCAGGCTGGCTTGGATCATGTCGTCTTGGCCTTTTTTATGTGGACAGAGGGCTTCGAGGAGATGCTGAAATTGATGGAACGGTTTGCCCGGGAAGCTGGACTGAAGTCAGTATAAAAGGTGTATCTCGTCACTACGGCGGTTCTCACTCGGAGGTGCCTCTGTGCCTTGGTGGCGCAGGCCGCTGGCCTGCGCGCGCAGCCGAGCCGGCTGCGCTACTACTGCGCCAGGGGCACGAAAAATTCCTCGACCTGCTGGAGTACGAAGTCAGGTCGCTCTTCGGCCATGAAATGGCCGCAGCGTTCGACCATCCCTCCGTGAATGTTGTCTGCCACCCGTTGCCACAGCGGAGTGATGTCGCCCATGAACCGTTCCCCACCCCAAGCGCGCACCGGCATGGCGAGCTTCTCGGTACAACTGCTCAATGCGGCAATATCTTCGTCCAAGGCAGCCCGATAATAGTGAAAGCCCGCACGCAGCGCGCCAGGCTGGGAATAGGCGCGGACATATTCAGCCATTTCTTCGGAACTGAACAGGGCAGGGTTGTAGCACGCCACGCTGCACATCCGGCTAAGGTAGAGTTGTACATGGTCCCGCACTAACAGTTCGGCCAGGTCGGGCGCACCACCCTGGAAGAATATATGCCAGAGGCGACGGATCCCGCGCAGCTCTATCGGCTCGCCTGCCCGAGCGATACCAGGGGTCGATTCCAGGATGAGCAGGCGCTCGACCAACTCGGGATGGTCATAGGCCAGGTAGTAGGCGACCGTCCCGCCCCAGTCGTGGCCAGTGAGTCCGATTTTCTCGTGTCCGAGGGCTTTGACCAGTTGGTAGACATCCGCGGCCAAAGTGCGTTTGTCATAGCCGGTGAGCGGCCGTTCGCTATCGCCTAACCCACGCAGGTCTGGCGCGATGAGGGTGAAGCGACCGGCTAAAGGCGGGATGATCTTGCGCCACTCGTACCAGGTCTGCGGCCAGCCGTGCAGAAACACTAAGGGATAGCCCGAGCCGGTCACGACATAATGCATGCGGAAGCCATTCACCTGAGTAGTGTGATGGGTCCACGAGTCTGCCATCGGTCCCGCTCCTTTCTTCCTCTTAGAGAATGCTGAATTTCATGGGAGGAGTCTCCATTTCGTTGTTCGTCTGAAGTCAACTAAATCAGACCACAGGAGATTCGTACACTGGTTCAACTATGCCTAAACTCAGTAGCGTGCGCCATGCGCACGAAAAAAAGCGGGCTGCAGTGCAGACGTGCGCACAGCGCACGCTACGCCGATTGTGCACCAATGTCATGGGGTTCGATTTAGCATTTTCCTGCTGTAACTCTCTTCTGTTAATATCCTCGTTCCCAATCGATCACGTTGACGAGCGGTTCGCCGGTGAGATAGCGCCGCAGGTTTTCGCAAAACAGCTCGATGCCTCGGGCCTGCTGCACGTCCGTGCCAACCGACGTGTGCGGGGTAATCAGCACGTTCGGCAACTGCCAGAGTTCTGCCGGAGGTGGGCCGGTGAATTCCCCATCGTACACATCCAGTGCAGCACCAGCGATCCAACCCTGGCGGAGGGCGTTGAGCAGCGCCACCTGGTCAATCAGCTCTCCGCGTGCGACATTGATCAGATACGCGCTCGCTTTCATCCGGCGCAACGCTGCTTCCCCGATAAGCTTGTCGGTCTCCGGCGTCCACTGGGCGCAGAGCGCGACAAAATCGCTCTGTTCTAGCAGAGTGGGCAGCGCTGAAGGCGGCAGGAGTTCATCCACTCCTTGCGTCTGTGCCTGGGCCGCCGTGACCGAGCGTCGGGTGGCCAGCACGCGCATTCCCACCGCTTTGGCTAGCCGCGCTGCTTCAGAGCCAATGCCTCCTAACCCGACGACACCCAGCGTCTTGCCCTGGAGAAGCACGGGTCGATACTCTCGGCGCTCGAATGTACGCCGCGCCTGATCGCGAAACGCCTGGGGAAGGGATTTGGCGAAGAGCAGCAGCGTGGCCAGGATGTACTCAGCAATCGGCAAGGTGTTATTGGCGCCGCGCGAGGTCGTGACCGTGATCGGGCTTCCCCAGAGATCACCCAGGCGCAGGTTTGAAGCACCCGCTGGAGTTTGATGGAGCCATTTGAGGCGAGGAGCGCGGGCGCGCAGGTCTAGGGGAAAAGGAAAGCGGAGACAGATGACCTCAGCTTGGGCAAGAAGAGCGTCACGCTCCGCGCGGGTCATGGTGCTCTGCGCGATCAGGGCCTGCGGGACGTAGCGTCGCACGCTTTCCGCCGGCCAGGTCTGCGCATACTCCACCTCGAACTGCCCGCGGGCATCGCTAACGTGAACAGCCGGGTCCACCGCGGCGATTTGCTCAACCGCGTTTTCACCGACGGCACCCAGGAGCAAGACATTCACGGTCTTCATCAGTTATGCATTCTCCGAGAGATTATATCCCCACTCCGCCGCTGCTCACTCTGTCTTCTTCTCCAAAACGGCGCAGAATGCAAGAGCAACCAGCATCGTCTCTTGACCAGAGCAACTGTCGGGTGGTACCGAGGGACAGCAGGTTTTGAGGAGAAGAGAGGAGCAGTTATGGGCACGAAAGATATTAAAATCGCCTACGGTATTGACGTTGATGCTGTGGATGGGTGGCTCGGCTCGTATGGTGGAGAAGACTCGCCCGACGACATCTCGCGTGGCCTCTTCGCCGGTGAGGTTGGCGTCCCCCGCCTGCTCAAGCTCTTTGACAAGCATCGCCTCAAGGCCTCCTGGTTCATCCCGGGGCACTCCATCGAAACCTTTCCCGACCAGACTCGCATGGTCGTCGCAGCCGGTCACGAAATCGGCGCACATGGATACTCCCACGAGAACCCGATCGCGATGACATTCCAGCAAGAAGAGGATGTCCTCCGCAAGACGATCGAGTTGATTGCTGAGGTGTCAGGGAAGCGGCCAGTTGGCTACGTCGCTCCCTGGTGGGAGTTCTCCAACGTGACCAATGAGTTGTTGTTGAAACATGGCTTCCGCTACGATCACAGCCTCATGCATAACGACTTTCATCCCTACTACGTTCGCGTTGGCGACCGCTGGACGAAGATCGACTACACAAAGCCCGCAGCGGAGTGGATGAAGCCCCTGGTGCGAGGGCAGGAGACAGATCTCATCGAGATCCCAGCAAACTGGTACCTCGATGACCTGCCGCCGATGATGTTCATCAAGAAGTCTCCTAACAGTCATGGCTTTGTCAACCCGCGGGACATCGAGCAGATGTGGCGCGACCAATTCGACTGGGTCTACCGGGAGTATGACTACGCCGTTTTCACTATGACGATCCACCCAGATGTGAGCGGCCGTCCGCAAGTGCTGCTGATGCACGAGCGGTTGATTGAACACTTCAACAGTCATGCAGGGGTGAGTTGGGCAACTTTTGCCGAGATCGCGGAAGATTTTGCCCGACGGCAACCGAGAGCGGGCTGAAGCAATCGATGAGCGGCTAGAGTAAAAAGAGGTTTGTCATGGGAACAAGAGATCTGGACTTAAAAGGTATTCCCGAGCCTGTCGCCCGGGGACTTGAGGTTGTCGCCGAGATGGCGCGCAACCTCGCTGGAGTAAAGCGGGAGAAGCCAAAACGCCGCAAGCCGGTAAAACTCACCCCGGTAAAAGGGGGGACGGTGCTCACACCTCTGAGGAGGGAAGAGATTTACGCCGATGATGACGAATGACCGGGCGATGCTCGATGCCAATCTCCTGGTGTATGCCTTCTATCCGAAGGTGCCTCAGCATCAGCCGGCTCGTCAGACTCTGGACCAGGCGCAGGACGAAAATGCTGGACTCTGTGTTACCATGCTCGCCAACGGCGTCAAAAGGATTTACACCTTTAACGTCAAAGACTTCCGGCCGTTCCCCGAAATTGAGGCTATCGAGCCGAAAGCGCCATAAAGGTTTTAGCATTGGCAAAAGACGCTGGTGCGGCAAAAGAACAACAGGAGGGCAAGATGAGTATCTTTCGTATGTACACTGGTACTAACGGGCAGTCACATCTGGAGGAGCAGACGATCAGCGCGCATCCGATTCTGGCGGAAGCGCGGTCTGCCGTGCATATTCAGTTCCAGGAGATTGCTGCCGGAACCTTCGTGGATTGGCATCCTGCGCCACGCCGGCAGTACGTCATTGTGCTCGCTGGTCAGCTCGAACTCGGCTTCAAAGATAGAACCACGCGGCGTCTGCACCCGGGAGATGCAACCCTGGCGGAGGACACGACAGGCTCGGGACACACCACTCGGGTAGTGAGTGCAACGCCTGCGGTCGCTGCCATCGTTCCGCTCGCGAATTGACCTGGAGAAAGGCGCGCCGCTCCAGAGAAACGTAGGGTGCGCTTGCGCACCAAGAACGCTGAAGAAAGCGGTGGATCAATGCACAGGACGAGGAGAACGGTGATTGCTGGGGCGATTCTTGTATTCGCCCTTGGGGGAACGTGGAGTGGTTACGCGTTTCGTTCGTATGAAATTTTTGCCAACACAGGAGGACGATCGATGAAAGTCACACGTGTCTACACCGGGCCGGACAACAAATCCCATTTCGAGGACGTGGAAGTCCCCCTGAAAGACGGTGGCAAAGCGGGCTTCATGTCCGAGTTGATGAAAGCCACTGGCGTTGTGTTTCGAGAAACTGACGGATCCTACAACTTCGACTTTCACAACGCGCCACGGCGACAGTATGTGGTCAACCTCGAAGGCGAAGTCGAAATTGAAGTCGGCGACGGCACCAAACGGATCCTCCGCTCTGGAGATATCTTGTTAGCCGAAGACACCACCGGCCAAGGGCACATCAGCCGCGCCGTTGGTGGCAAGCCGAGAAAGTCGTTGTTTATTACGTTGGACTAACCCACTACCCTTTGCCAAAGGGGGGAGCGCGTAGCGCGGAGGATTTTAGCGAGAGGTAGGGTGGGTCATGACCCACCCTTTAGATATTGTTTTCGTATAAATCCGCGATGGGAAAGCACAGCCCGTAGTCGTCCCACATCAGGTTGCCATACTCTAGCGTAAAGTTCGCAAACTTCTGGGGGTCGAGGTAGGCGCGAATCATCGGGTTCCGAGACCGGCGCAGAAACGGCTCGAAGTCTATCACGCGCTCAGCCCCATCGCTAAAAGAAAGCCTCAGCTTGTAGTCCGCAACCTGCTCGGCTCGGACGATGTCGATCACGGCGCCTTCGGAGAGCATTATCTGATCCTCTGCGTAATCTTCTGTGCCGCTATCGGCTTGTGCAGTACGAAATAATCTATCCATTTTTGCACAATCTCCTCCGCATAGCGTTCAATCACGGTGTGAAAGTTCTTCAGTTCCGCTTTGCTCAGCGGTTGTCGGCCTTTCACCGCAGAATAGATGATCTGGACAACTTTCCCGTTCTCCACGATGAGTTCCGCCTTACCTTCCCGACCTTGACATTGGCCATGCACGTGAATGGGCGCATGCTCATTGGAGTAAAATAGCACGACCATTCCCAGATATTCGTAGAGTTTCGGCATCTGGTGAGTATCTTGCCAATAGGCCGACCCAGCTGCAAGACACCACCGGCATGAATCCGCCTGTGATGAAATAAGACGGAAGTCTTTAATTTCATAGCGGGTAGCGAACCCACAGTTCATGTCTGGCGAGCTTGAATGAGGCGTCGAAACTCTGCCTTGATGGACAACGTTTCGTTTTCGTTCACCCTACTTTACCGATAATTCAAGACCTGACCCTATTTTCTTCTCAAAATCGAACTCGTGGATAGGAAATAAGCGGAACAATCCCTCGTCCAAATGTGTCGAGAGCGTAGCGGGAATGGCTCCGGCCCCTTCGAAATGTACTAAAAGCGAAGAGGGCCCTGAAAATTGGTCAGTGGACGCTGTGGCGCGTCAGTCGTCGCCGATCTCAAGCGCTCGCGACGCCGAGGAGCACTTCATCGGTCCACACCCGGAAGCTCTCAAGCGTAGTGGGGCCGAAAGTGGTACTGATCGCAACATCGGACGCATCGCGGCCACGTGCAATCAGCACACGACCGATGCGCGGGGTATTGTTGCGCGCATCGAAGGTGTACCAGCTGCCGCCGAGGTAGGCTTCGAACCATCCGGCGAAGTCCATGGGTGCGTTAACCGGCGGCACGCCAATATCGCCGAGATAGCCGGTGCAGTAACGCGCGGGAATATTCATGCAGCGGCAAAAAGCGATGGCCAGGTGGGCGTAGTCCCGGCAGACGCCTTTTCGCTCGTGGAAAACCTGCCAGGCCGTCTTGGTCGCGCTGGCATGCTGGTAGCCAAAGAGGATATGTTGATGGACGAAATCGCAGATCGCCTGGACACGTCCCCACCCCGCGGGCGAATTAGCGAACAGCTTCCATGCGATTTCCGCTAGCAGGTCGGTCTCGCAATACCGGCTGCCCAGCAGAAAAATCAAGGACTCCTCCGGCAAGTCCTGCACCGTGTGTTGCTGGGCCCCGGGGGCAACGATGTCGGGTTGGCCGGAATCGTTCACGAGCGCATCGGCCGAAAGTCGCAGCCGGCCCGGCGGCGCGACGATCCGGCTGCACCAGTTGCCGAAGGAGTCGCGATAAGACGTGATCGGGATCGACGGAGTGAGGATGAGGTGGTCCGGTTTGACGATGTCGGAAACCCGGGTGTAATGAATGCTCAACGTCACGATCATCGGCGTGGGCTGCGGACAGCTGTAGACCAACTCGTAACCGACCCGGATTTGCATTTTCGCCTCCTTGGTTGTGCTCCTGATGCTCGATGTCATGCGAAGCGGCCTGCCTGCCGTGGCTTTGCTGCAATCACCCATCACACTTTCATTATGGCAACACGACACCATCGTTCACCAGAGCAACACGACACCATCGTGCCGTTCGCCTTTCCGGCCCGGCGGCACAGTTCACTCATCGCACAGGGGATACTTAGCAGCGGGGAATCAGCATCGTCGATGCCTCTTCAAGGAGCCGCTCCAGACACGCCGCCCACAAGATTTGTCCTGGTGCATCGGCGATGAGATCCGGGCGGACTTCGAGCTCTACGTGCGGAATACCGCGTCGCTCGCCGTGCACCGCAACGGTGTAGTCCGTATCGTCGCTGACCGAATAGGGCTCATTGTCGGCGACGATGATGCCATTCTCGCGCCGTATCAGGTCGAGCAGCACATGACCGAGGCGCGCGTCACGGTTGTAGAGGGGTCAAAGGGGTCAAGTCTTGAATTATAAGTTTTCTCTTCCTCCTGTGGACCGGTGCGGAATGCCTGCCCCTTGTCGCGTTTGGCGCAGCCCATAAAAAGTGATATTGCAAGACCTGACCCCCTTTATCATTTTCGCATACCAACTCTCATTTTGTAGGGAGAACATCTTCAGCCGACGATCAATAGAACGACAAAAGGCACCAGGTTGAACAGAATGATTCCTATCTTGAAGATCGCCATCCCGGCGTAGTGA
>JBGPOI010000081.1:0-13597 GCA_041487975.1 Binatia bacterium
ACACACGACATTGGCACACCCGGCGTAGCGTGCGCTGTGCGCACGTCTCCCCTGCACGCCGCTATTTTCGTGCGCATGGCGCACGCTACTGTATTAAGGCTCAGGTGCATGAGTGTACGAATCTCCTGTGGTCTGATTTAGAAAGCACGGAAGAAAGAAGACGTGAACAACAGAGGAGGATAAAGATGAAGATCAGGAACAAGAACACCAAAGACACATCATCACGAGCTGCTGCATGCCGCATCAGCGTTGTGGTCGCGCTGCTGGCCGGCTTGCTGAACTGGACATGGGCGGCAGCGGCAGACGACCTCCCGCCTATCAAGGTCGGGGTGCTGCACTCGCTCAGCGGCACCATGGCGATCAGTGAAGTGTCGTTGCGTGATGTCGTTCTGATGGCGGTGGAGGAGATTAACGGTAAAGGCGGGGTGTGCATCAGCGCCAACGGGAGCAAGATGTGCCGCAAGATCGAACCCGTAGTTGTCGATCCGGCTTCGAACTGGGACCTATTCGCCGAAAAGGCCAAACAACTGCTCTTAGTCGATAAAGTTGCGGTGGTGTTCGGCTGCTGGACCTCGGTCAGCCGCAAGTCGGTGCTGCCGGTATTCGAGGGCAACAACGGACTCCTCTTCTACCCCGTGCAGTATGAAGGCGAGGAGTGCTCACACAATGTCTTCTACACTGGCGCGGCGGTCAATCAGCAGGCGGTGCCGGCGGTCGATTACCTCATGAGTGAGGAAGGCGGCGGCTACAAGAAGTTCTACCTCTTGGGGACGGACTACGTGTACCCGCGCACGACCAACAAGATCTTGCGGGCGATGCTCAAGGCCAGAGGCGTCCCCGAGGAAAACATCCGCGAGGAGTACACGCCCTTCCATCACCAGGACTACCAACAGATCGTGCAGAAGATCAAAGCCTTTGCCGCAGGCGGCAAAATGGCGGTGATCAGCACGATCAACGGCGATAGCAACGTGCCCTTTTACAAAGAGTTCGCCAACCAGGGCCTGACCGCGGGCGACGTGCCGATCATGGCATTCAGCGTGGCCGAGGATGAGCTGCGCGGCATGGACACCAGCGCCTTGATCGGCCACCTGACCGCCTGGAACTATTTCCAGTCGGTCGATACCCCGCAGAACAAGGAGTTTGTGAAGAACTTCAAAGCCTACACGAAGAGGAACAACCTGCCGGACGGCGACAAACGGGTCACAGACGACCCGATGGAGGCGGCGTACTTTGGCGTCTATCTGTGGAAACAGGCGGTCGAGAAAGCGGGCACCACGGACGTCGACGCAGTGCGCAAGGCTGCCTATGGCATGGAGTTCCTCGCACCAGGCGGTAAGATCAAGCTCGATGAACGCAGCCATCATACTTATAAGCCTGTGCTGATCGGGGAAATCCTCAAAGACGGGCAATTCAAAGTGGTGTGGAGGTCAGCCGGCCTAGTGAAACCTGAACCCTGGAGCGAATTCACCAACCCGGACAAGGGCTGCGATTGGGTGGACCACGAGGGGACCTACACAAAGAAATGAAGAGTGAAGAACAATAAATGAAGAGTTGAAAATTGCTCAACCCCAATTTTTGACTCCTCATTCTTGACTACTACCTCTGGCTATGATGCCCCGCACGGGTCGTCTGGTCCTCGGCTTGGCGCTGGCAGCGGCACTGGCGCTGTCCCCTTCGCGTGTGCCGGCGCAATCGTCCGCTACGCCGGCAGCGGAGGCCGCGCGTGCTTTGGGTGATCTCGCCAGTGCCGATGGCGCGATCCGCCAGGGTGCGGTCGAGACCCTTGGCAACCTGGAAGATCCTGCGGTACTGCCGACCCTGGAGGCGTTGCGGGCAGGGCGTCTCTACCTGTGGACGCAGCCGGATGGTCGGCGTGAGTTGGTCATCGCTCGGGAAAAGGTCACGCGAGAGGGGAAAGAAGTACTTCCTCTCGCGCGCGCCTACGACCAGGAAAGACTGCGATCCGCAGACGGGCAGGACCTCTATGCGGACCCGCAGGAACTAGAAGAGGTCAGCGCGGACCGGCGTTTGCGCGGAATCCTTCAACAGGTGATCGAGCGTCTCAGACTGTTAAGTCCGGAGAGCAAAGTCCGCAAGGCTGCGGCCAAAACGCTGGCGGAAAGAGGCGATCCGGTCGCACTCCCCTGGTTGCACCAAGCCTTCACCCGAGAAAAGGACCCCTGGACGCGGCAGGCCATCGAAGAGGGGTTCTGTTTGCTTACCCTCTCTCATCCGCGTGCAGACGAGCGTATCGGGGCAGCACACAGGCTGGCCGAGATCCATGGCACCAACGCCCTGCCGCGCCTCCAGGAATTGCTGACCCAAGAGCAGGACGCTAGCGCCTTGGCCGTGGAAAAAGACGCTGTCCGCAGCCTCGAAACCTGGACACACCTCACCCGTACGGCTTATGCGGTCTTCAGTGGGCTTAGCCTGGGCTCGATCTTGATGCTCATGGCCTTGGGGTTAGCGATCACTTTCGGTCTCATGGGCGTCATCAATATGGCGCATGGAGAATTGATGATGGTCGGCGCTTATGCGACCTTTGTCATGCAAGGCTGGTTTCAAGCCTACCTGCCGGCGGCGCTGTTCGACTTCTATTTTCTCGCCGCTTTGCCGCTCGCGTTCGTGGTTGCCGGCGGGTGTGGGTGGCTCCTGGAGCGCACGATCATCCGTTTCCTGTACGGCCGACCGCTGGAAACCCTGCTCGCCACCTGGGGAGTCAGCCTGATTTTTATCCAGGTGGCCAGGAACTGGTTTGGAGATCTGACCGCAGTGATCGCGCCAGACTGGCTCAGCGGGGGGTTGGAGGTGATGGCAGGGGTACAGCTCCCGTATAACCGGCTGTTCATTATCGCCTTCACGGGAGGGTGTGTTACCGTTATTCATTTTCTGCTCACCCGTTCGTCCGTGGGGCTGCGCATGCGGGCGGTGACCCAGAACCGAGAGATGGCTGCCTGCCTGGGAGTGCGGACCGGTCGAGTAGACGCCTGGGCGTTCGCCCTTGGCGCGGGGCTGGCTGGCGTCGCCGGATGGGCGCTGTGCCTGATCGGCAACGTCGAACCCGGTCTCGGCCAAAACTACATCGTCGATTCGTTCATCGTGGTCGTCACCGGCGGGGTGGGAAAACTGGCCGGTACAATCGTCGCGGCGCTCGGCATCGGCTGGCTGAACACCCTCTTCGAACTGACCACTGATAGCGCCGTCATGGGGAAGGTATTGATCCTAATCCTGGTTGTGTTATTTCTGCAGCGCCGTCCGTCCGGGCTGTTTCCGGCTCGGGGCCGTAGCGTGGAAGCATGAGAGTTCACAAACACTGGTTGCGCTTTGCCGCGGTCGCCATGGTGCTGCTAGGGGGGCTGCCACTCCTCAACGCGATTGGCCGCCCGTCGACGCCCGGAGCTGGAGATGCGGCTTGGTTCTGGCTATCGGATGTCCAGCTTAACCTCCTGGGCCGGTACCTGACCTTCGCCTTCCTTGCGTTGGGCCTTGACCTGATCTGGGGGTACACGGGCATTCTCTCGCTCTGCCAGGCGCTCTTCTTCTGCCTCGGGGGCTATTGCATGGGCATGTATCTGAGCCTGCAGACCGGAACTGAAGGGGTCTACGGCAGCACCTTGCCCGACTTCATGGTGTGGAACCGCGTGACCGAGTTACCGCTCTTCTGGAAACCCTTCGCGAGCTTCTGGTTCACCATGGTCGCGATCGTCGCCGTGCCGACGCTCGTCGCGCTAGTGTTTGGTTTTCTCGCCTTCCGCAGCCGGGTCCGGGGAGTCTATTTTTCCATCATTACCCAGGCGTTGGCCTATTCGATGTGGTTGTTGTTCTGCCGCAACTCGATGAACCTTGGTGGCACGAACGGCCTCACCAATTTCAAGAAGATCACCCCCCCCTTCTTCGATACCGCGGTCACGTTCCGGCTCGAAGAGCCGGCCACACAGCGAGGGCTCTACCTCGTGACCGTGCTCTTCCTTCTGGCCGGGTACCTGTTCTGTCGCTGGCTGACACGCTCCCGGCTCGGCAAGGTGCTGACGGCCATCCGCGACAACGAGCACCGTATCCAATTTTCGGGGTACGATCCCGCCGATTTCAAGCTCTTTGTGTTCGTGGTCTCGGCGGCGCTCGCCGGCATTGCCGGTGCGCTCTACGTGCCGCAGACCGGCATCATCACCCCCGGGAAAATGACGGTGGCCGCGTCGATCGAAATGGTCATCTGGGTCGCCGTCGGTGGCCGTGGCACCTTGGTCGGTGCAGCCTTGGGCGCCCTCGTGGTGAACGGGGCGTACAGTTACTTCACTTCCCGTTTTGCTGAGTACTGGCCGTATTTTCTCGGTTTCCTCTTTGTCGGCGTAGTCCTATTTTTTCCCGAAGGGTTGATCGGCTTACCGCGCAGAGGACTGACCCTCTGGCGGAAGCTGCGGATGAAGAGCCAGCCCGCAGTTTTGGAATCCCTGGAGCCGTCCTCGACACCATGAGGACCCCATGCAGCGGGACATCCTCAGGACCGAAGGACTGACGGTGAGCTTTGACGGGTTCAAGGCGCTCAACCGCCTGGACTTTGCCATGCAGGAGGGGGAGTTGCGCGTGGTGATCGGTCCGAACGGGGCTGGCAAGACCACCTTGCTCGACGCCATTTCCGGCAAGGTCACGCCAACCAGCGGGCGGATCCTGTTCAAGGGACAGGACCTGCGCGGGCGGCGCGAGCATGAGATCGTCCGCCTGGGAATCGGCCGCAAGTTTCAGACGCCGTCCATTTACCGCGGGCATACGGTGTTCGAGAACCTAGAGCTGTCGTATAAGCAACCCAAAGGAGTCTTTGGCGTCTTGCGTGCGCGGCTCACCCCCACGATGAAAGAGCAGATCGCGCGCATCCTGGAGGTCATCGGCTTGCAGGACAAGGCCGGGCGGCTCGCGGGCACGCTCTCGCACGGAGAAAAACAGTGGCTGGAAATCGGCATGGTCATTGTCCAGGATCCGGATTTGTTGCTCATTGATGAGCCGGTAGCCGGCATGACGCGCGAAGAGTCAGAGAAGACCGCCACCCTGCTCACCTCGATCGCCCAGGACCAGACGATTCTGGTCATCGAACACGACATGGAATTCGTGCGGCAAATCGCGCGCACGGTCACCGTTTTGCACGAAGGCACGCTCCTGTGCGAGGGGCCGGTGGACCAAGTGCAACGGGACCCACGGGTGGTCGAGATTTATCTTGGCCGGGAGCGTGAGCAGCATGCTCAGTCTTGAGCACCTCACCGTGTATCGCGGGGAGAGCCTCATCCTGCATGATGTGACGCTGGAAGTCCCGGCCGGCAAGGTGGTGTGCCTGCTCGGCCGCAACGGGGTCGGCAAGACTACCTTGCTCAAGAGCGTCATGGGGCTGCTCCCGGCGCACGCGGGCCGCGTCGTCCTTGAGGGGAAGGACTGTACGCGCCTGGCGCCTGAGCAGCGTGTCACTCTCGGTGTCGGGTATGTGCCCCAGGGGCGCGAGATTTTCCCGCGCCTGACCGTGCGTGACAACCTGCGCCTGCCACTCGTGGCCCGCCGGAACAAAACGAACGGCGAGCTGCCGCCGGAGGTGTTTACCTGCTTTCCAGTCCTCAAGACCTTGCTCGGGCGCATGGGTGGCGATCTGAGCGGCGGGCAGCAGCAACAGCTCGCCATCGGCCGGGCGCTGGTGATGCGGCCGAAGCTGCTGCTGCTCGACGAGCCCACCGAGGGGATTCAGCCGTCTATCATTCTGGAGATTGAGGAGGTAATCCAACGGCTCAAGGCGCAGGGCACGGTGGCGATTCTGCTGGTGGAACAGTACCTGGAGTTTGCGTGGCGACTGGCGAACCTCTATTACGTCATGGAGAAGGGGACGATCGTGGCGCAGGGGAGTACCCGCGAGCTGACGGCCGCGACTGTCAAAAGATACCTGACGGTGTAGGGAGGGCGTGATGCATCTCACCCCGCACGAACAGGAAAAGTTGCTGATTTATGTCGCCGCGCTGCTCGCCCGCGAGCGGCGCGCCCGTGGTCTCAAGCTGAATTATCCCGAGGCGATGGCGCTGATTACGGCCTCCATCCTGGAAGGGGCGCGAGACGGCAAATCCGTCGCTGAATTGATGTCGTACGGGGCCACGATCCTTACACGCGAGGACGTGATGGACGGGGTGCCGGAAATGATCGAGCTGGTGCAGGTGGAGGCGACGTTCCCGGATGGGACGAAACTGGTCAGCGTGCATCAGCCGATTCGGTAGGGGGAAGGAATGAGCCGCACGATTTCTCGCCGTCACTATGCCGAGATGTTCGGTCCAACGGTTGGCGACCGGGTGCGCCTGGCCGACACCGAGCTGTTGCTCGAGATCGAGCGTGACTTCACCGTGTACGGGGATGAAGTCAAGTTCGGCGGCGGCAAGGTGATTCGCGATGGCATGGGCCAATCCCCGGTCCAGACATCCGCCGGCGGCGCACCAGATTTGGTGATCACCAACGTCGTAGTGTTTGACTATTGGGGGATTGTCAAAGCCGACGTGGGCATCAAAAACGGTCGCATCTACGGCATCGGCAAGGCGGGAAACCCCTTGCTCATGGATGGGGTCTCCCCGGAGTTAGTCATCGGACCGGGCACCGAAGTGCTCGCCGGGGAGGGCAAGATCCTTACCGCCGGAGGGATTGACTCCCACATTCATTTCATCTGCCCCCAGCAAATTACTGAAGCCTTAGCCTCGGGTGTGACCACCATGATCGGCGGCGGCACCGGACCGGCCACTGGGACAAACGCGACTACCTGCACCCCAGGTCCCTGGAACCTCGCTCGCATGCTGGAGGCAGTCGAAGCGTATCCGCTCAACTTCGGCTTTCTCGGCAAGGGCAACGCCTCGCGACCCGAAGCGCTGCGCGAGCAAATCGAAGCCGGAGCTATGGGACTCAAACTCCACGAGGACTGGGGATCAACACCGGCCGCCATCGACTGCGCCTTGTCGGTGGCCGACGAGTATGACGTCCAGGTCGCGATCCATACTGACACCCTCAACGAGACCGGCTTTGTCGAGGACACGCTTGCGGCTTTCAAGGGGCGGACCATTCACACCTACCATACCGAAGGCGCGGGAGGTGGGCACGCACCAGACCTCATCAAGGTCTGCGGCTTTCCCAATGTCCTCCCTTCTTCCACCAACCCGACCCGGCCATTCACCGTAAACACGATTGACGAGCATCTAGACATGCTCATGGTCTGCCACCATCTGGACCCGGGCGTGCCCGAGGACGTAGCCTTCGCCGAGTCCCGTATCCGGCCGGAGACTATTGCTGCCGAAGATGTGCTGCATGACCTCGGCGCATTCAGTATGATGTCGTCAGACTCCCAGGCCATGGGGCGAGTCGGAGAGGTGATCCTGCGTACCTGGCAGACAGCACATAAGATGAGGATGCAGCGCGGTCGGCTTGCAGAGGAACACGGGGAGAACGACAACTTCCGCGTTAAGCGCTACCTGGCCAAATATACCATCAACCCAGCTATCACTCACGGTGTGGCTAGTTACGTCGGTTCGATCGAGGTCGGCAAGCTGGCTGATCTGGTGTTGTGGCGGCCGGCCTTCTTTGGGGTCAAGCCGGAGCTGGTCCTGAAGGGTGGTCTGATCGCCTGGGCGGCAATGGGTGACCCGAACGCTTCGATTCCCACCCCACAGCCGGTCATCGGCCGGCCGATGTTCGGGCACTGTGGCCAGGCGCCTGCGGCGCTGGCACTGAGCTTTGTGTCCCGCGCCGCGTATGAACGCGGCATCGCCCAGCATCTGGGACTCAGCAAACAGGTGGTCCCCGTCCAGCACTGCCGCACCCTGGGGAAAAAAGACCTCATCCACAATCAGGCGCTGCCGCGCATCGAGGTCGATCCCGAGACCTATGTCGTCAAGGCCGATGGGCAGGTGCTCACTTCCGAGCCTGCCCGTGTGCTCCCCTTAGCGCAGCGCTATTTCCTCTTTTGAGTCCTGACGCATAAAGAGGAAACCATGAAGAGGAAAGAACATTGTTCCTCTTCACAGCCCGTAACGCTTCATGCGGTCGCGTAACACGTTGCGGCTGATGCCGAGCAGACGAGCGGCATGAACCTGGTTGTAACGCGCGAGTTCCAGCGCTTTCGCTACCAGCAGGCGCTCGGCGGCGGCAAAGACGTGTCCGGACTGTTGGGTGAATAGCTCTTCGATAGTTGTGCCTGGTGACTGTTCAGGTGATGGTACCGTTCCTGCCGGTCGGAACGAGACTTCATTCAGCGCCAGATCCTCGGCCGTAATCAAGCGCCCGCGCGCGCCAAGCGCGGCCTGGGCAACGGCGTTCTCCAGTTCACGGACGTTGCCCGGCCAAGAATAGTCGAGTAATTTCTCGCGCGCCTCCGGGGAGAACCCTTGTGGTCCTTGGGCATCGCCACGGCGGTGGATGCTGAGGAAATGTTCGGCGAGCAGTAGAATGTCTTCCCCACGCTCGCGCAGTGGCGGAAGGGTAATCCGCACCACGTTGAGGCGATAGTACAGGTCCTCACGAAAACGGCCAGCGCGAATCAGACCTTCCGGTTCCTGGTTGGTGGCGGCAATGATGCGCACATCGATCCGGCGAGGCTCGCGCGCACTGAGACGGTAGATCTCTCGCTCTTGCAGCACGCGGAGCAATTTGGATTGCAAAATGAGAGGCATATCACCGATCTCGTCCAGGAACAGCGTGCCACCATGCGCCATCTCGAACTTGCCCGGTCGTGCTTCAGTGGCGCCGGAGAACGCGCCGCGCTCATAGCCGAATAACTCGCTTTCGAGCAAGGTGTCGGGAATCGCCGCGCAATTGATGGCGATGAACGGACCTTTTTCTCGCCGCGAGTAGGCATGCAAGGCGCACGCAACCAGTTCCTTGCCTGTCCCGCTCTCGCCGGTAATCAACACGGTGACATCACGCGCGGCGGTCTTGCCGACGATTTTATAGACTTCTTGCATGGGTCGGCTGTGGCCCAGAATGGGGACCGCGCCAGTGTCCAACGTTTCCAGCGTGGGCTCACGCACAGGCAGGGACGACCCGCGCCGCTGTAAGGTCAGGGCGATCAGCCGCTTGAGCGCATCGACGTCGAACGGTTTCACCAGATAGTCCTCGGCATCGAGAGTGGTGGCGCGGATCGCCGTCTCGGCCGAGACAAAAGCGGTCATCATAATAACCGGCAAGTCGGGACGCAGCCGCTTCAACTCCTGCAAGGTATCGAGACCGTCCGTGCCAGGCATGCGGACATCCATCAGGACCAGCCGGAGGGATTCATCCGTGACTTGGCGTAATGCTTCCGCGCCGGAGAAAGCGGAGAGCACTTCATACTCGCTGCCAAGCACGCGACGGAACGAATAGTGCACGTTGCGTTCGTCATCGACGATGAGAATTTTATCCATAGCTTATTCAGAAGAGCACCCTGCGACAAGCTCAGGGTGACCGGTAGGGCAGGTAAAATCCATTCTGTAACCGTTCGTGCTGAGCTTGTCGCAGCACGTGCGAGAACGTTTCCGCAGTTTCTTACAACGGCAGTCGCACCACCGCGGTCGTGCCGGCGCCGGGCCGAGAAAACAATCGTAGGCGACCGTTGTGACCTTCGATAATCCGCTGCGAGATCGACAGCCCCAACCCAGTGCCTCCTTGCTTGGTGGTGAAGAACGGTTGGAACAGATTCGCTCGCGCCTCCGGACAAATGCCCTCGCCCTCGTCGGCGATCGCGGTGAGTAGGCTGCCGCCACTCTCGTGGAGGCGCACAGTCAGTTTCCCGCCGTTTGGCATTGCCTGGAGGGCATTCAGTAACAGGTTGAGAAAGACTTGTTTGATCTGGGTGCCGTCCACCCACACCCGCGGTAGGTTTTTGTCCCATTCCTTATAGATCATGACGCCGCGAGTGCGCGACTCCGGTCCCAGCAGGAGGAGGGTCTCTTCCATGATCTCCTCCAGACGCTCGCGCTGAAAATGGGGCGGCCGCGGTCGCGCGAACTCGAGAAACTGATCAACCAGCAGCGACATGCGCCGCAGCTCTCCTTGCACGACTTGCAAGTCCGCTCCGAAAGGGCCATCTGCCGGCAGCTCCCGGGCCATGGCGTAGATCAGCATGCTCATAGTGTTGAGCGGGTTGCGCAACTCGTGCGCCAGGCCGGCGGATAACTTTCCCAAGGCGGCGAGTTTTTCCGACTGCCGCAGTCGCTCACGGGCTTCCATTTCATCTCTGTGCAAAGTGGCATTTTCGATGGCGATAGCGGACTGGGTGGCCAACAGGGTGAGAAGACGCAGGTCGCTTTCCGTGAAGCAGCGCGGCTCCCCAGTGTAGACGTTGAGCACGCCGATCACGTCGGTCTTGGTCCGCAGCGGCACCGCTAAGAGCGTGCACAACCCTTCGCGTCGTGCTAAGTCGGCCACGCGGTAGCGCGCCTCCTCGCGAACGTCAGGGATGTACAATGGCAGACCGGTTTTGACGACCTCGCCGGTCAGGCTGGCCGCGATCTCCCGGTCGGGTAAGGCCAGATAATCCACGCTAGCGCCGTAAGTAGCGGCGGGGCGTAAGGTCCCCGCTTCTTTGTCGATTAACAGGAGCGAGGAAACGCGGGCCTCCATCAGCCGGCAGGCGTGGGCGACGACACGCTGGAGGACTTCTTCAAGTTCAAGAGTAGAGGAGATCTCGGTGCTGATGGAGAAGAGGGCTTCGAAGCGTTCTTGTAGAGCGTTCATAGACACTCCCCACGCATACAGCGTACTCACGCTTCTTTCAGTGCGTACAGGCCCCGGTGGGGGGTGTACTTCTGAAGTGTTGCGCAACGGTTCAGAAAGATTGACAGTTGGGGAGAGCGGCACACGGTGAGGCTTACTGTGTCCTTATTCCTTCAGTGCTGAGCAAGAGACCTCCAGAGCAGCCATGCATAAGTAAGGGCCGCTCCCACCATCACCGGCACCACCGGAGCACCGACATACCAGACCAACAGCACACTGACCACCACAACCGCCGCGAGGCGGGACCTCATACCCGGCACGTCGAACCTCAGCCTCATTTCTGGTCCCCTTCCTCACGGCGGTGCAGCATCCAGAACGGTCGGCGGAAGTTTGGTCGATGAATCCGCCGCTGTTCACGGAGCCGTTCCTCTTTCAGCAAGCCTTGGACGTAGGCTCGTTCCGCGGCGTTGGACGCACACTCCAGCGCTAGGTCGAGATGTTCGTGCGCCCGGTCGGGAATGCAGAGGCGCATGTACAACTCACCGAGCGCACAGCGTGCCGCGAAGGACTCCGGGTCGAGTGCCACTGCCCGATCGAGCTGTTCTAAAGCGCGATCGACCTGATAGGTCCGGGCGTAGGCGATGCCGAGCATCGTTCTTATCGACACGCTTTCTGCCCCCATCGTCAGAGCCTGCTCCAGCGAGCCGATCGCTTCTTTCAGACGGCCACGCTCGAACGCGCGTTGGGCGTGTACGAGCGCTTGCTGGGCATCGCG
This sequence comes from Binatia bacterium, assembly GCA_041487975.1. Lineage (GTDB taxonomy): Bacteria > Desulfobacterota > Binatia > Bin18 > Bin18 > JACQEL01. Next base: position 11,465 of record JBGPOI010000081.1, read on the forward strand.
AATGAAAGGGGCTGCTGGGCTGCGGGTCACACACTCACCCACTGATTGTTGCTAACGATCGAACAGGCTTCCTCCTGGCTTGACAAGCTGAATAAGTGCAAACACCGCCAGGGCAGCCAACCCAAATATGATCGAAGCCACCATCGTATTACCTCCCTATTGCTACTACGCTTCTGCAGAACGTCCAGTGCCGGCTGGGACGAGCTGGAACTCCGGGTAGCCAACCGCCCCCATCTCGGGCAGATCGAGTCCTGCAAGTTCTGCTTCCGCGCTCACGCGCTGGCCCACGAAAAATTCCACGAGGGAATTAAGAACATAGGCGATCGTGAAAATTATCCCCACGAGTGTCGCGCAACCGATGAGCTGAGCCACGAACTGTCCGGGATCGCCGTAGAAGAGTCCGGTGACGGACCCATCCACTCCGTTCCAACTGCCGCCATAGTTGCTGGTCCCGTCAGCGAAGAGGCCAAGAGAGAGCACGCCCCAGAGGCCGCACGTACCGTGTACGGAAGTTGCGCCGACCGGATCGTCAACTTTCATGACCCGCTCAATGAACTCGACGCTGAGGCAGACTAGGAGTCCCGCAACAAACCCGATAATGACGGCGCCGACTGGATTGACAAAGCCACTGGGTGCGGTGATGGCCACGAGCCCGGCTAGGAGGCCGTTGCCGCTCATCGAAGCGTCGGGTTTGCCAAAGCGTATCCACATGTAGAGAATCGCCCCGAATGACCCGGTGGCTCCGGCCAGCATAGTGTTGACCGCGATACTGCCAATACGGAGGTTGCCCGCCCCTGAAGCACCCAGCGTGCTGCCCGGATTGAACCCAAACCAGCCGAAAGCCAGGATGAAACAGCCAAGCAGGACCATGGTGATGTCGTGACCGGGCAGCGCATTGGGCGAGCCGTCCCGGTTATACTTGCCGATCCGCGGTCCAATAATCATAGCCACGGCGAACGCGCTCATTCCGCCCACGGCATGGACGACCCCGGATCCGGCGAAGTCACAGTAGCCGTGCCCGAGTTTGAAATTTGCGCCAAGCTGCGACAGCCATCCCCCACCCCAGGCCCAGTTGCCAAACAGCGGGTACCAAATGGCCGCGAGGAGCATAGAGGACATGGCGAAGGCAGCGAACTTCCACCGTTCCGCCGCCGCTCCGGTGACGATGGTCGCGGCCGTGTCCATGAAGACCATCTGGAAGAGGAACATGACCATCACACCCACGTCATAAGAGGTGTCGGACAGAAAGAAACCTTTTGTGCCGAAGAGCCCCCAGTCCACACCGAAAAGTGATACCTTGAACTCGTTATTGAGAGGGTTGAGTCCGCCAAGGTTGGTGATTCCCGCTGAACCGCCCTGCTGAATGGCAAAGCCCATGACCCAGTAGGCGAACATACCGAAGCCATACACCATAAAATTCATCATCATGGTGTGATTCGCGTTCTTGGCGCGGCAGAGGCCGGTCTCGACAAGCGCAAAGCCTGCCTGCATAAACATCACCAGATACCCGGTGATGAGTGTCCAGACGAAGTTGATCGCGATTCGGTTCTGGCCGACTTGATTGACCACATCGACGAGAGTAAGACCCTTCTTGCTATCGGCCATGACGATATCGGCGGCCGAGCCAGTCAGTGCCCCACCGGGGTCGCCTTTCGCTAAGTCATCAGTGCTCGGGGTGCTCACCCCTTTGATATCGGCTGTAGTGATGGCGACGGACTCCTCGGCAGGAGCACCTTCGGCGGGCGCGTCTGCGGCGCGGATCGGCACGGCGAGGCCGAGCATAGAGGTGAGGATAATCGCCGCACCCCAAGCACCTGCATGCGCGCAACGGCCAGGACGAAATAACAGTCGGTTAGGATTTTTCATGCCAGCCCTCCTTTTCCTTTCCAGATGGCGTGTTCCATATGACCTTTGTTGACCGTCATTAACCCGGCAATGGCCGTGCCGAATCCGACCAGAGCCATGACCATCCGCACGCCAGTCGAGTCGGTCACTAGGAGTCCCGCAACGGCAATTATCCAGCCACCGAGGAGCAGGATTAAACCCAGTATTTTCATGATCGTACCTCCTTGAATGTCTCTCGCCCTTGACTACTTTGGACCCTCAGTGGGCTCTGGTCCGGGCCATTGCACT
>JBGPOI010000082.1:0-13529 GCA_041487975.1 Binatia bacterium
CACGATACTTCCCAAGTGAATTTCTTGCACAGAGGCCGCTACGGCTATGACGCAGCAATCGGCTAAGGTCAAAGAATTTCAAGGATTCTCCTGGCTCATAAGCCGGGAACTACAGTAGATGTAGGAATCTACTTGTTACTAGATGTAGGAACTATGGGGTTACTAAATCTAGTGACTTGTCTCTACCGGTAGCAACATCTTGCTGCTAATAGGAACGGGGAAAGCGGTCTATCAGTAGTTAGATTCGTTCAGGAAAGGGGGGAATTGTATGCTATCCAAACGTATTCTACTCATGGTTGCTCTCGGGGCAGTTCTCTTTGCGCCAGCAGGGGTGCGCGGTGAAGATAATAAGGCCCTCATGCGCCGTTGGTTTGAAGAGGTCCTGAACAAAGGGAACATGGCTGCGGTCGGGGACTTTATTGCTCCCACGTACGTGGGCCACGCCCCTGGCGCTCCTGACGTAAAGGGCCCCGACGGCTTTCGACAGCGCCACACCGCCCTCAGCACCGCCTTCCCCGATCTCCGCTTCACGATTGAGGACCTGATAGACGAAGGAGACAAAGTAACGGTTCGCTATACTGCTCACGGCACGCATAAAGGGGGAGACTACCTGGGTGTCGCTCCGACTGGCCAGGAGATGACGTGGGCCGGACTCACTGTCTTCCACCTGGCGAACGGTAAGTTTCAGGAGGCCTGGCTGATGTCGGATCTGGGCCGACAGCTCAGCATGGTTGCGGCGCAGAGACAAAGCAAACAGTAACCTTTTGACGCAATGCGCCTGAAACAGAATACGTTGCGACGTGGAGGCAGGCACTAGCGTTGTCCCGAATCTAACCAACGACGTGCACGTGACCGCCGCCCTTTTGCGGTTCCGTATGACTCTGAAAGGCAGCGGTGGGGCAGCGGCGCGGGACGGCGGGCGTTAGCCAGCCAGATGCAGTCGTGCTAGATTGGCGTTAGGTTCGATCACCACGAACGGAGAGCAAAATGGGTGTTCCTGATCCCTTGATCACCACATCACCAGATCGGCTGAGCGGTACCCCTGTCTTTGCCGGCACGAGAGTGCCTGTCCAGACCCTCATCGATTATCTCGAAGCTGGGGATGCCTTGGACGATTTTCTGAAAGACTTTCCGAGCGTTTCTCGCGAACATGCCATCGCGGTTCTCGAGCTAGCCAAATCGGCCCTTCTGACCAAGGCCGTCGCGGCATAATCCTGAGCGGCTCCGGACATGCGTATCCTGCTCGATGCCTGTGTTCCGCGGCGGCTCGCTAACGAATTACCGAGCCACGAAGTTCGTACTGTTCCTGAGATGGGGTGGGCGGACCTGGATGACGGCCCTCTGCTTGACGCAATGGCGGGACTGTTTGACGTTTTGGTGACGGTCGATAAGAACCTACCGAAACAACAACGGGTGAGTACGCGACCTTTCGGGATTGTTGTTCTTCGGGCGAAGACGAACCGGTTGGCTGATCTTCTCCCGTTGGTTTCGGCGCTTCGGGCAGCGGTGGAAGAATTGCGTCCTGGCGAGGTTCGTGCGCTGGCAGGCTAACACGCGGCTGGAGCGGACTGGTGGGGAAGTGACGTGCACTGTCCGAATGTTCGTGGCCGCCAGCCGCTCAGCCGCTGGGCGTTAGGCAGCCGCACGAAAGGCTACTATGGGCGCCTGATACCTTTTTGACTTTTTGACAAACAACATGTGGGATATCCTCTTCAAGATTGCGTTTTACGTCGTCATCGGCTTGGTGCTGATCGTGGGGAGCTGCTGGTATGTGCGCTCGCTTTATACCACGCTCACCGGCAAAGGTGAGGTCGTGATCGCGCCCTTCGAAATCATCGGCCTCAACGGCACGCCGGACAAGACGCGTGGAACAGCTTTGGCGCACATGCTTCAGGCGCAGTTGCAGGAGATCGAACAGAACATTGCGACGGCGCAGACGCAGCTGATTGGTAAGCGGCCGGAGGCCATGGTACAGCCGGTACAGCCGAAAACTGCGCCTCAGCCGGTCCCGGGCTCTGCACCTGCGGTGGCGCTCCCTATGCTCCCTATGCTCCCTATGCTCCCTATGCCCCCTATGCAGCCGCTCCTGATCCAAGGCGTGGGGTTGATGAAGACCCAACTGCTGGAGCCAGCCGAGATCAACGTGTCGGTGGCTGGCGTGGAAGTAGGTGGTGTGGTCGCGTGGTTGCAGCGGCAGATGGTCAACCAACGCACGGTAGTTTTTACGCTTTATGAAAAGAAGCACGGCTACCGCGTGACGGGCGCACTGCATGCGATAGGGTTGAAGGACGACTCTATGACCCTGGAAGTGAATCCGGCTGAAGGTGAAGAGTCGGTGCCGCTTGATCGGGTGGTAGAAAAGGTGGCTTATGAATTGGTGCGGCGGCGTCTTATGTCGGACCCAAGCAACCGAGTTGAGGCGCTCGATGAGGCGGAGTTTCAATCGCTCGTGGAAGTGCTGCACGACACCGCACGGCAGAATCACCGCGTTGCACTAGGGCGTAGTGCGCTCCCGGAATTTCAGGAGTTGCTCGAGCGCGCCAGCAAGCTGGCGGACAGTGTAGAAGGCTGGTATCAACTGAGCTATCTCACCGCCAGTATCACCGAAAGCGCGCAAGACTGGGAGGCGGCCGAAAAGCAGTATCAGCGGGCGCACGAGGCGCTCACCCATGAGGCAAAGCAGGAAGAGTTGCGCAAGACGATCGAGAAATTACAACTGAACCGTGTAGGTGTCATCAACTTGCGTCGTGTGTTGCGTACTTTTGGTGAGCACCCTCCTCAAGAGATAGAAATTTCAAGAGCAAACAATTGAATGAAGGAAAAAGACTCGACTCACTTCCTGAGGGGTGCACGGCCGAACAGCCGGTCGGAGTCCGACGCTCGCTACGCTCACGCGGCTCAACCGGAGCGTTCGGCAACTTTTCAGAATGTTCTTGATATAATCTGAGACGGATGCCACGAAAGTCAGAGAACTCATCAGAGACCTCGAAACCGCTGGTTTTGTGAATCGAGGAGGAAAAGGAGACCATAGGAACTTCGTCCACCCCAAGGTGACCAAACCGGTAACCATCTCTGGGAAACTTGGTGAGGATGCGAAACACTATCAAGAGAAAGCCGTGAAGGCAGCACTTGAGGAGTCCAAACGATGAAAGACAGTGTTCGCTACGTCAAGATTGTCGAATGGTCAGATGCGGACCAATGCTTTGTCGGGAGTTGTCCAGGGTTATTCTATGGGGGCTGTCACGGGGACGATGAGCAAGCGGTGTTCGCAGAGCTATGTGAGATTGTGGAAGAAACAATTGAGCTATACAAGAAAGACAGCAAACCCTTGCCCCCTGCTACCTGTGGGAGAGACTACGCCAACAAGATGCTAGACGTTGCCTAACCCTTAGCAGGCCGCCGCTGTCAAGAGGGCAGACGGAGGCAGCGCAGGGGGCGGGGGGCCGCCGCGCAACAAGCGGTGCATCCGTCGCAGCCCGGCGCGTGAGGCTGACGTGATTGCTCTTGCCGGTCACCGTCTGAGCGCGGCACCAAACACCTATTAAGGGTCGAGGTCCCCGGAGAGTGAATCTCCGCTGAGACAGCGGCACCCGCCCGAGAAACTTTTGAGAGAAAGGGGTCAGGTTTTGAATTATCACTTTTTTAATCACTATAGGTGATCAAACAAGAAGGAGCAAGCAGAGCGTAAGGTAATAGTGTCTAGACTTGCCTACATTGCTACATTGTCGTGCCTGAAGTGGCGCACCTAACAGAGTCTCATCACGCGACAAAGTTCCGGCTGATTGTGCGGTCGTTCTGCCTTGAGTTTGAACACCACGCCTATTCGGCTGGCTGGCCTGGTGGCCGCTCGGGACGTTCCCCCTTTTTGTGACGAGCCGGTTCAGCGCGCTGCTGCTCTTAGCGGCGTTGCTGTTCCCCGCGCTGCTGCTCCTCCTGGGGCTGCTCGACTTGCGGAGCTGCGTGCCGGGGTTGCTGCTGCTGGTGCTGCTGCTCCCCGCGCTGCTGGTGCTGCTCGACCTGGGGAGCTACGGGCCGGGGCTGCTGCTGCTGGCGCTGCTGCTCGATCTGTTGGCGCTGCTCGACCTGGGGAGCTACAGGCCGGGGCTGCTGCTGCTCGATCTGCCGGCGTTGCTGTTCTCCGCGCTGCTGCTCCTGACGCTGTTGCTCGATCTGCTGGTGCTGCTGGTGCTGCTGCTCTCCGCGTTGCTGCTCGATCTGCCGGCGTTGCTGCTCTCCGCGTTGCTGCTCTCCGCGTTGCTGCTCTCCGCGTTGCTGTTCTCCGCGTTGCTGTTCCCCGCGTTGCTGCTCGATCTGCCGGCGTTGCTGTTCCCCGCGTTGCTGCTCCTGGCGCTGCTGCTCCTGACGTTGCTCAATCTGCTGGTGCGGCTCAATCTGCGGAGCTACGTGCCTGGGCTGTTGCTCCTGACGCGGCTCGATCTGCTGGCGCGGCTCGGGATGTTCTACCGCTGGCGGAGGAGCTTCCCGCACCGGGCTGCTCTCGCCTGTCGGCTTTTCCCTCTCGAGCTTCTGGGCTCGGATCTCGGGCCTCGGCCGAGCCCGCTCCAACTCATCAACCCGCTGGCGAGCGATCGGCCTGCCCACGACCTTCTCGATCTCTTCTGCTTTGATCGAGCGATTGACGACCCGATTGTTGGTGACCGTGTAATTCGTGACGTTCCGCGTCACGTTTACGATCGTCACGTTACGCGAAGGGACGACGATGTACTCACGAATCCGCGGCTCGACGAAGCGACGCCGCTCGACGAAGCAATACCAGGAGGGGTCGACCTCCACCTCGCGATAGTATCCAGCTCCGGGCCGCCATCTCACCTCGGGCGAAAGCGGTGCCCAGCCGACCCAGTCGCCGCCGCGTCGCCAGATGACCCATGCAGGCGCCCACCGCCGGCCGGGAACCCAGACCCAGCCGTAAGCCGGATGGAGGAACCAGCGGCCGTAGTGGTAGGGCGCCCAGCCCCATTCCTCTTCGGACACCCAGGTCCAGCCGTAATCCGTGAGCACCCAGTGACCGTCGGTGTAAGGGCGCCAGCCGGACCGAACCCCCCAGGGCCTCCAGACCAGGCCATAGCGCTCGATGAGGACCCACTCTCCGTAGGGCGCCAGGTCGTCGTGGAACAGGCTCGCGGCGCTGTGGCTCTCGTCGAACTGATCGTCTTCGGCAACTGTGACGAGCGGCTCGTCCTCCTGGTAGGAGGGCTCGTCCGGACCGCCGTAGTTGTTGCGATCCACGTCGTAGTCGGATTCCGGCTCCTGAGCCGAAACCGAAGGCAGGAGCAGAGAAGAAAGTCCGACGCACCCGCCGAGCGAGACGCCGGCCAGCAGTACGAGCAATCGGGCCCTGGATTTCATGATCGACCTCCCTCGGCCGTTGTGTCGGATTTCACCTTACGACCGATACCGTAGAACTGTAGCACAGGCGTCCCGCGCCGTCTGTAAAATTCTTGCCGAAAATGTCCGCAGTTGTTTCCGTGAACACGGAGGTGTATCGTTCCCGGAGTCAGAGAGGAAACCCTGGCTGTGATGACGTCAGAAGAACAAAAAGTGATTATTGCTGTTGACGCCCTTGGCGTACCGCATGAGTTGATCACCATAGACCCTGCCTACGCCGATACGGCGGCTTTCTGTCAGCAATACGGGTATCCGCTCGAACGCTCCGCCAACACCATCATCGTCGCCTCCAAGAAGGAGCCGAAGCAATTCGCTGCCTGCGTCGTTTTGGCCACCATGCAGCTTGATGTGAATAGGCGAGTCAGAAAACTCCTTGGCGTGCCCAAAGCCTCGTTCGCTACGGCTGAGGAAATGAGCGCGCTGACGGGCATGCAGGTCGGCGGCGTGACCCCTTTCGCGTTGCCCGCAGAGCTGCCGCTGTATGTGGACGAGCGTATTATGCAGCTCGAGTGGATCATTCTCGGCAGCGGAGGACGAGCGGCGAAAATCAAGATTGCGCCCGAGGTCTTTACCAAGCTCGGCGCCACGATCATTGCGGATTTAGGGCTCGAACGATCCACTCCCTCTTGAGAAAAAAGGAGGTTCCCCTATGCCCACTCTGCCCAAATTCTCCCAACTGCCATTGGTCGGCCAGACTGGTGAACGTCACACCTGGGATGTGTTCGGCCGAGCCGATCAACTCGGTACTGTCAATCTACTCACTCCTGAGCGAGTAAAACGTGCGGCTGCGCTGGTGCGTTCCGGCAAGGTCATCAACCTCAACCTGCCCCTCAATTTTCCTGTCACCCTCTACGGCGGATTTCGCAGCGGCTACCGACATCACATCGAGGTCAACCGCGGTGGCCGCGATGATTATGTAGATAACTTTGCCATGCAGGGCTCTAGCCAGTGGGACAGTCTGCGCCACATTCGCTTCCGTGAATTTGGTTACTACGGTGGACGTCAGGATGATGACTTGGACGGCAAAGGCGAGTTAGGCATCGAGAACTGGGCACGCCACGGCATTATCGGCCGGGGAGTGTTGCTGGACGCGGCCGGCGTTATGGAGCGGCGCGGCACTCCGCTGGACGCAACCAAGAAGTTCGCTATGGATGGTGCGTTTCTCGAAGAGGTCGCTCGGGCGGAAAACGTGCAGCTCGAACCCGGGGACATCGTGCTTCTGCGTACGGGCTGGCTGACCTGGTACAAGGGCCTGGATGAGGCTGGGCGCGAGGCGCTCAGGGGAACCCTGCGCCCCGGTGAAGGCGGGATGGCCTGTCCCGGTCTGGATCCCAGCCAAGCCACCGCAGCCTGGGTGTGGGACCAACACATCGCCGCGATGGCCGCCGACAACGTAGCGCTTGAAGCGTTACCTGTGGAAGCCACAGTGGGGTTTCAACACCGAAGATTGATTGCGTTGCAGGGCATGCCGATCGGCGAGGTGTGGGATCTGGACGCACTCGCCCAAGACTGTGCTCGGGATGGAGTCTACGAATGCATGCTGGTGTCCGCGCCTCTTAATCTTCCCGGCGGCGTCGGCTCGCCACCGAACGCGTACGCTATCAAGTGAAGCGGAGAGCAGGAGGCAGATCTGGTAGGGTGCGCTCCGTGCACCGATAAAATGGTGCATGAAATGCACCCTACGACTAAAGGGGTAGCATGCCAAAGTTCCGTTTCGTCGTGATGGGAGCGCTGTGGCTGACGGCATTCTTCCTGTTTCTCGACCGGGTCAATATGTCCCTAGCGGCCCCTTACATCATGGACGAGTTAGGACTGAGCGGAGTCGAGACCGGCTTTATTCTCAGCGTGTACTACTGGGGCTATATCGCCGGTCAGATTGGCGGTGGGATTGCCTCCGACCGCTTCAGCATTCGCGGGTGGGCGTCGGTGATGTTTTTCTCCTGGTGTGTGCTGACGGGACTCACCGGTGCATGCCGCTCAGTGGCGCAGTTCGCGGTGGTGCGTGGGCTCTTCGGTGTGGCTGAAGGAGCAGTGGCCAATCCCGTCAATAAACTGGAAAACCAGTGGCTGCTGCCACATGAGCGCGGCTGGGTGTATGGGGCCACCGTGGGCTTTGGTTACGTGGGGATCATTGCCGGCATGCTGCTCGTCGGCTGGTCGATCAATGTTTGGGGCTGGCGAGCGATGTTTTACGGTACCGGCATGCTGACCCTGCTAGGGGTCGGGCTCTTCCGGCTGCTCGTGTATGATCACCCGCGTGAGCACCCGTGGGTGTCCCAAGCTGAACGCTCTCTGATTGAAGAAGCGCTCACTAAAGATCGAGTGACTTTTGACCCGCAGCGCGGAGCGGTGCGCCACCTCTCGTTTGCCGAAGGTCTGCGCATCCTCGCCGGACACTGGGCGTTTTGGTGCATCTGCACGTGCATGTTTTTTACCCTTGGCGTGTCTTTCACCAACCTGAGCTGGCTGCCCGGTTACCTGGTGAAAGAGCGTGGGTATACCGTTATGAAGAGCGGCCTCTACCTGGCGCTTCCCTATCTGGCGGCTCTTGGCGGTGCGCTGTCAGGCGGTTATCTCGGGGACCGGACTGGACACCGTAGCGCAGTGGGCTTCCTCACCAGCCTGCTCACCGGCCCGGCCATGATCGGCCTGATGCATACACAGGATGTGAACATGACCATTTTACTCATGAGCGTGGCGCTTTTTTTGAACGCTGCCGCTTTCAATGCGCTCGCCGTTCTGCTCTTCGATCTCTTCCCGGCGGAAGTGGTCGGTGTCGCGGCAGGGGTTTGTATCGGACTCTTCGGTGGACTCGGCGGAGTCACCGGCCCACTCGTTCTCGGGTATTCCTACGATCATACCCATTCGTTCTTCTGGGGGTTCTGCGGCATAGGCTTAGGGGCGACGCTGGGGTCGCTGGTCCTTGTTCCCGTGTGGTTCTACGAACAACAAGTGAAGAGAGAGAAAGCGGAGAGAGTGCTGATGGGGAGGATGCCCAAAGAACGCCCGGCCATGAATGACCGGGCGACATAACCACGCCGGCTCAAGTCGGCCAGCCCCATTTATAGGGCGTCATTTCTTAGCCCGGCGATTGATCGCCGGGCGGCAGGTCTAGCGCTGTTCACGATTTCCACAATTCCGAAACCAACTCCGTATCGATATAGGCCGTGCCTTCCCTCACTTTCCCGTTCTCTATCCGCATCACCCAGCAGTAGCTGTTATTGTACGGCTTCCCAGCTTTGGTAGTGGCCCGGCCTTCCCACTGCAACACGACCTGATCTCCTTCGGCCATCACGTTGCGGACGGTCGGCTGAATAGGTCCTGCCAGTTTCGCGCTGAGCGGCTTGGTCGCTCCTTCTAGGAACTGTTGCTTGCTGGTGTAGGTGCGCGAGACCGGGCACGAGCCGATCACCGTCCAGCGCACGTCGTCGGCCAGGATGTTGAAGAACGCGGCTCCGTCTCCACGCGCCCAGGCGGCGAAGACATCTTGGATGAGTTTTTTGTTGTCAGCGGTGCTCATATTGCCCTCCTTTTATTTTTCTCTCCATTTTTTCACTGTACAAGCTGCTGATATATCTCCGGCCGGCGATCGGCAAGCAGATCCCACTTGTTTTTGAGAGCAGCGATTTCATCCAGGTCGATGGTAGTGGTCACCAACTCGTCGCCCTCAGTTTGCGTCTTCGCCAGCACTTTTCCGGTCGGGGAAATGATCTCACTGCCACCGATATACTCGGCCCCGTCCTCTACGCCTGCTTTACCCACGGCAATGATGAAAAGCTGGTTTTCGATAGCTGCGGCGCGCAGCAAGACTTCCGAGGTTTCTTGTCCGGCTGCGCGGGCTTGACCGAAGGTTGGGGTATTGTACGGCACGCAGATGAGTTCCGCGCCACCCAAGGCCAGTGCGCGATAGCCTTCGGAGAAACGGCGGTCATAACAGATGAGTGTTCCCAGCCGAGCCTGGGGCAGGGTGACGACCGGGAAGCCAAGATTGCCGAGCGAGAAATAGCGCTTCTCTAGAATGTTCAAGCCTTCCCAGCGAGGCTCGACCCAACCGGGGATGTGGGTCTTGCGGTATTTGCCCAGGATCGTGCCTTCTGGGGAGACGAGCACGGCGCTGTTGTAGTGGCAGCCATTCTCGCGCTCGGCGTAGGGGAGAACAAAGTGCACTTGTGTCCGACGCGCGACCTGGAAAAGAGGAAGGGTGACAGGCGAGGGCATGGCCTCTTCAAAGAAATCATCCCAAGACTCGTGCACTTTCGTCGCAAAGTAAGGGGTGAGAGAAAGCTCAGAAAAGGATAAGAGCTCCACTCTACGTTCACCGGCCTCCTCCATGAGCGCCACCATGCGCTCGACAGTTTGCGCTTTGCTCGGCGAACTGGGTCCTAACTGAGCCGCGGCGACGGTCAGAAGACGTGTCATCATATCCCTCCTTTTGAAAAAGCTTTCAGCATTCAGCTTTCAGCCTAGATAAAAAGATAGCAGAAATGGCTTACCATTGCCAAACGGAAGGCTTGCTCGTAAGTAATGCCTGACACTGTCCTGCTGACGGCTGGTAGCTGACGGCTGACTGCTTATTTGAAGGAGGGACATATGGAATTCGGTATCTGCATTCCGCACTACGGCAAAGCGATCGACGTGCGCGGAATTATCGATAACGTCCGCCACGCCGAAGCTCTGGGCTTCGATTCCGTCTGGGTCACCGACCATATTATCGTGCCACGCACGATGGACCTCATTTACCGCGACAACATGCTGGAGCCGGTGGCATTGCTCAGCCACGTGGCTGCGCTGGTCCCGCGAGTGAAGCTTGGCACCAGCGTCCTGATCCTGCCCTACCGCAAGCCCCTAGTCCTGGCCAAGATGCTGGCAACTATTGACCATCTCTCCGGCGGGCGTCTGATTGTTGGTGTAGGGGGCGGTTGGATGACCGAGGAGTTTGCGGCATTGGGCACGCCTTTTCCGGAACGCGGCAAGGTCAGCGATGAGTGCCTGCGCCTGATGCGGGAGGTGTGGACGCACGAGACCGTGGGCTTTCACGGGAATTACACCGCATTCCAGGATATGCAGGTCTCGCCCATGCCGGTACAGCGGCACCTGCCGGTGTGGGTCGGTGGCACCAGCGCACGGGCGCGCCGACGGGCGGCCGAGTTTGGTGACGGCTGGCACGCGACTGCGCTGACTCCGGAAGCTTTTGCCGAGGGAGTCCGGCACCTCAAGGAACTGTGGAAAAAGAAAGGCCGGACTGGTGAACCGGTGCTGTCGATGCGGGCGTCGTTGTTTATCGAAGGGGTCTCTACGGACGCCCTTCCTTATGGGCCCAGGCCTGGCCGCGACCTGCTACGCGGGGACCTGGATGCGGTGACGACCCGCCTACGCGCCTATCAAGCAGCGGGCATGCAGCATCTGGTTTTTGAACTCTCCATGCAGTCGTTCGAGAGCAGCGCGCGGACTATGGAAATGTTCATGAGCAAAATCAAGCCACGGCTTTAACCGATAGAGAAGCTGGCAACAGCCTGGAAGAATCAGCGAATACTCGCGGACAAGAATATCTTCAGCACCTTGACCCCTAAGAGCAGGGCGATCACGTATCTGAGCTCAAACAGCCCCATTTTCACTTGCTCGAAGAGATCCTGGAGGTGCTGTGGAGTTCCTAAATAGCTGGCAGCTTCTTTCAGAAGCTCCAGGGTGGGACGAGTCTCGATCTTGGTGAGGGCTTTGTTTCTCTCTGGAGCTTTTTCGGGTTCCGCCGCTTGATGTTCCACCTTCTCTGGAGTTTGAGAAGGGGCGGCCAGTTTGGTATCTGGGGGACTGTCCAAGCTCCGGACCTTTTTGCCGGTAGTCAGGTCGATAATCTGTGTCACGTCTTCTTTACGAAAAGCGAACCAACCCTCCGAAGTATGGATCTTAATTTTTTGGTTTTCTTCTTTGTAATTGGCGACGGTTATGCGGTTGCCATCAGCGAACTCGATAATAAACTGTGCTTGGGCCGCGGCCGGCAAAAGGAAAAGCAACACGCTGAACACTAGTATGAGTTGGGGAGAGCAATATCTGCTCATGGCTTTTCCTGAACCATGCGACCCTTTGGAGAAACTCTGGATGAAAGATTTATCGGTACATGGTGGAAAAAATTAAACCAAACGTAATCCCCCCTCTTTTTTATACTTTTGAAGTTGCCAATGGCGCGCAGTTCAATACGGAAGTCGTTTAAGAGAACGAAACGACGGCGGAAATGTTCCTGAGCAAGGTCAAACCGAAGCTAAATGAAAGCTATAGGGGCACTCGGCGTCGTGCCCCCTGCTATTTCCGCCACTGCTTCTCAAAGAAGAGCTGACCGTCCACTGTAATGCGGCCGGAGAGCATCGCTCAGTGGAATGAGGAGATTGCGTCCGACGCGCACGTCGTACTGTTTTTCCTGGGGCATGGGGAACCTTCATCCACTAGTGAGAAAAAGCCCGCCTTCACCCTTCGACAAGCCTGTCCTGAGCGTAGTCGAAGGGCTCAGAGCAAGGAGGGCAAGTCTTGAAGGTTTTGATCATGGGCTGCGCCTGTCGAAATAGGGAAGCGAGGAAAAAAAGGGAGCCCGCAAAGGGGCTCCCTCCCTCGGTCAAGAGTGAGAGGAACCCTTACTTCGCCGGCACCTGCGCTGCCGCGCGGGTTGCTACCACCGGCACAACTTTCCGTTCCTCGCGTTGCAGTTTGGGCATGACCTCAGCGGCAAACAGGCGCTGGTTGCGCTCCGCCAAGTCGTGCGGCATGCCGCCATAGCTAAACACCGCGATGAAATGGTTGAGCCCCACTTTGTCCTGCATGGTGTAGATCTGCTCCAGGCACTGGTCCGGCGTGCCAGCCACCTGCAAACTGATAAAGCCTGCAACGCCTTGCTCAGGAGTAGTGGTCTTAGCGTTGTCGGCAATCACGCCGTAGTGCTCGTAGCCCTTGACGGTCTTGAGGTGGCCATCGGAGAAATGGTAATGGGCGTCCGCCGAGCCCCAGTAGCCACCCATGTACTGGCGCGCGCCTTCACGCGCTTCTTTCTCCGTCTCGGCGCAGAAGACGAAGCTCGACGAGATCGGTGGCACCGGCTCGTGCCCCTGCTGGCGCAGAATCTGCTGGTGGCGTTTCACGTCTTCAGCCTGTGCATCCCAGCCATACAACGGAATGGCGATCAACACGCCCAGCCCCAGCTTGGCCATGCGTTCCGCCGTATCCGGGCTCACCGCCGCACCATAGAGCCGGCGCTCAGGATGTGAGAACGGCCGCGGACGGATGCTCATCTCGGGAATTTGGAAGAACTTGCCCTGGTGCTCAAAGCGCTCGTTGGCCAGCGCCTTCACCACCACCTCGGCGGCTTCGACGAAGCGCTCGCGTGACTCTTCCATCGATACGCGAAAGCCATTGTACTCGACCGTCGCGGCCCCACGACCGAAGCCGATAACAATGCGGCCATTGGACAACAGGTCGAGCATGGCGATCTGCTCAGCCACCCGCACCGGATCATGCCAGGGCAGCACAATCACCATGGAGCCCAGTTCGATTTTGTTGGTGCGGCCGGCCATGAAGGTGAGGAACTGCACCACGTCCGGCACCATGGTGTACGGCGTAAAATGGTGCTCCACGCTCCAGATCGAATCGAACCCGAGAGGCTCGGCCAAGTCAGCGAGCTTGAGGTTGTTGCGGTAAACCTCATAGTCCGACCACTGGTTGTTGGTGTTCTGCATGAAGATGGACATGCCGACTTTCATAACGTCCCTCCTTTGGGATGAGTAAAGTGGTCCCCGGCCAGTGACGGTGGACCCGGCTGCTCTCCTTTTTTGGCCTGTTTTACCGCAGAAAGCAAGGGAAGCTGTTAGTAATCAGCAGTCAGTTATCAGCTATACGCAAGACAGTGTCGGATCATTACTTGCGAACAAGCTCGCTGTTTGGCAATGGTCAACCATTTCTGATATTCCCTTTGTCTGTGCTGAAAGCTGAGAGCTTTCTCAACAAGGAGGGAACATCATGGCAACAGCAAATCTAGAAAGACGGGTACAGGCGCTGGAAGCGCAGGTGCAAGAATTAGCGGACCGCAACGCGATTCAGACCTTGCGATTTCGTTATCATGAATATGTCAACGAGAAGAAACC
>JBGPOI010000083.1:0-13450 GCA_041487975.1 Binatia bacterium
GCAGTTGTGGTGTTTCAGGAGGTCGATATAACGGTGCAGCCACAAGCCTTCGAGCACGACGATCTGTGGCCTAAATGCAGTCACGACTGCCGTGAGTTCCGCGGCAGCGGTGTCGGAGTAATACAGGTCGGACGGATGACCCAGCGGATCAAGGAGCCAGGCTCGTGCCGCCAATTTCTGTCCTTGCGATGGGGGGTAGGTGAGCGCGGGGTCGGTCGAGGAACGCCACAGCGCGAGACTCATGAGCGGCGCTTCACCACAACGCGGATCATTCGCGCATAAGCCAAACACCCCGACTTGGCCGACACTCGTCAGCCCATTGATGTTTTGCCAGTTTCGCAGGTCCACCCCAGAAAAAGTTGGATAGGGCAAATTGGGCGTCACCACCAGTGTCCGCAGAGTGCTCATGGTGCGTTCTCTCGATGACGAGAGGGGTGTGGCGAACCACCAGGGGCTTGGTGAGGCGTTATCTCAGCGAGCAACTCCTCCACGCGACGGGGGATGGACCGTAGGTCACGCCCCAGATCCAACCAATAACAGGGAACCTGCTCGACTAAGCGTGCCAGGGTATCGAGGCGGCGTTCCCCCAAGCCGGGAACACCCAGGAGAGTGCTCGGCCCCAGTGTCAGCAGCGCATTGCCTTTCGACGCGGGCCGAATCCGTGACTCTGGGAGGTTCATGACGCGCGGGAGTACCAGGAGGCGAATCGGGATAGAACTCTTCAGTCTTTCCGGGAAGACCTGGGAGAGAAGAACAAGGGATTTTTCTTCGGAAGGGAATTTCTTTTTCTGAACATAAGGAGCCAAAGCAGGAAATCGGGCCAAATGTGTGGTTTCTAAGAAGGCTGAGTTGTAGATACTGTACCCTACGAAAGTGCCGTCCTGCAGCTTTTGTAAGCCAACATAGTCCTCCCCGAGATAGTCAAAACCGTCCTGCAAACAGGCTAGCGATGAGGTGGATTTCCCCGACCCGCTCCAGCCGCCAAAGAATACCCCTTGGCCATCCTGTGAGACCAGGCCGCCATGGATGACCTGGACATTCCGGTCGCTATACCACGCTATTAATGGCCTGGTAAGTGGTTTTCCTCGTTCGTAGAGATAGACCGCTTCGCCCCAGGCGATCGAGCCAATGAGGGACTGGGTCTGTCGATCGAAACAGGTCACAGTGTTTGGCGAATGATGGCCAAAAAAGCGACCGTCAGCAGACGTTGCTGAGACTTCGGTCGATGGCAAGACGCCCCTCTGCGCATCCGTTCGGCAGCAAATGCCCGTTGCCTTCTCGTCCCAAAGATCAATGGTGAGTTGAGGCGTCGGTGGTGCTGGTGCGTGTATACGCAGGTGGGAAAACGGAAGAAGGAAGTGTGCTGCCAGCTCACGCCCGACGATACGGATTCGTACGGGATAGCCGGCGAATTCGTAAAACGACTCGCTCACCTGGTCCGGGTTTTTTTTCATTGCCCAGAGAAGCGCAGCTTGCATGATTTGGAAAATCTTCGCGCCCGCAAAACTGGCCTGACTCGTTGCTGCCCACAAATCCCAAATTTTCTCTTTCATATCATCTTGCTGTAGCGAGACGCCGATACGTTGCGTCATAGGCATCAACGCAGTTCGCGAAACTGAAGACCTCTTGCACCCGGCGACGCGCAGCCTGGCCCATGGCGATGGCAATCTCAGGTTGGTCAAGCAGAAAGATCAATGCCTCGGCTAGCGCCTCGCTGTTTTCCTTCTCAACCAGCAACCCTGTCTGTTGATGAACTACGACTTCTGGCAAACCCTCAACGGGCGTAGTGACAAGTGGCCGCGCCATGAGTGCAGCTTCTAATGCGACGAGGGGCAGTCCCTCCCAGCGGGACGGCATGACGACGACCGTG
Source organism: Binatia bacterium (assembly GCA_041487975.1). Classification (GTDB taxonomy): domain Bacteria; phylum Desulfobacterota; class Binatia; order Bin18; family Bin18; genus JACQEL01. The sequence goes on from JBGPOI010000083.1 coordinate 1,871, forward strand.
GCAGTGTTCATCAGCGCCGGTACGTGGTCAGGGGCGACCCAGCCAACAAAGTCCACAACCTTCTCAAGACCCAACTCGACAACCAGTTGCGCTAAGTTGTTCCGTTCGGGGCCGTCGCCAGCGATGATGAGTCGTGCGTGCGGGAAGCGATCAGTAATAACCCTCAGTGCTCGCACTGCTAGATCAAATCCTTTTTGGATAGTGAGTCGCCCCAAGCAGAGCAATCGCGGTTCACCGGTTGGTAGAGGTTCGGGAGAAAGGAGTGGTAGATCTCTAGCATTATGAATAACAGAGGAACGGGGAGTGATCTCCGGTATCCGTCGGCGTGTATCAACAAGTAGGGCCTCAGAGCAACAGGTTACCCAATCGGCTGAGCGTACGATTCGCCCCTGCAGCGTGTCAGGCTTGGTATTGTCATTCAGCAGAGGCTGCTGGAGGGTGACTAACACAGGCGTTGGATACGCTTCAGCCGTTTGCAGCTGAAGAAGAGCATTGAGGCCGACCGAATGTACGTGAACCAAGTGTGGCCGAAAGTTTCGCTTGAGCTTCGTGATTTGTTGTACCGTTTTAAGTAACTGCTCGATGTTGCTGTTTGCCAATGCTGACAACAAAGGAAAGCGATGGATTGGGATCCCTTGGTACTGCTGTTCATCGGGAAGGTCGAGATAGTAGTGTGTGGTGCCCACGATGAATTCATGACCGTATTGACATAAAGCCGGGAGTAACTTTGCACTGAAAACTTCGACCCCTCCTATGTAGGGCCAAAAATTTTCTGTCAGGAAGAGAATTCGCACTATTCACCCGATGCGCTCTGTCTTGTTATGTTGGCAAGGCTCATCCCAATAGCGTGACGGCGGCGTAGCAAGGAGTAAAGGTTCGCCGAGAGAAGACAAGAGTGCCAAACACTGAATCATTGCTCGCCCGTTATGATAAGGCGACTTCCACGCTCCCGCCTTATCTCCCGAGGGTGTTCCGTTTTGCGCTACCCGTTCGTGCCAATCGCCATGTTGCCAATCCGCCTGGCGCTTCGCGATCCAGTCCAGAGTTTGGCAAAACAACGCCACCCGTAAGTCCGAGGAACCATCTGCGTGCTAATGCAAGCCGTAACATCGCGAGTCTTCAGGATCCTAGATGGCGCTTCAGGAGAAGTCTCAATAGTCTCTCGCGGAAAGCAGGGAGATAGTGGCGGAAGGGATAACGGACGAGGAATTGAACTTTGTCCCGCAAACGTTCTCTCATTGTGAGATAGAAAGTGGTGCGGGCGAAAGCAGGCCGGTCGTCGTCACTAATCACGCTGTCAGCGCCGGCAAGGAGCGGTCCACTCACCTGTCCGGCGAGCCATTGTATCCTAGAGTCTGCTTGGATGCTCTGCCAAATTTCTTCTGGTAGCTCTGCTCCCAAAAGATCATTTGCCAAGAAAAGGCCAAGAAAGAGTATGCGCTTGCTGCCCAAAGAGTTGGCCTGTTCCAGCAACCGTTCCCAATTCATCCGCTGATAAGCACGGACCAGTTCGGCAACATCGCAAATCCACATCAGTCGTTCCCAGCCGTGTTTAGCCCCGTGTACGCAGAGGATCAGGAGCAGATCCTCCGGTGAGAGGCCACGTGTCGTCGTACCTTCGAGGGAGACCGGTATGAGACGCGCCCACAAGCATGCGAAATCGAAGGGGAAAGACCAATGCTTCCAGGTGAATCCCCAGTGTAGCTCCACGGTGACCCGGCTGTCCGCGCGTGTAAAGCCCAGGTGATAGTGGAATTGCAGGTAGGCCGCTTCCTGAGCACCAGTCAGTTCTAGGCGATATCCCTGAGAGATGAGCAATCCCTTCGCCCTTTGGATATCTTTGGGGTGAATCAAGAGGTCTAGATCGCCGAACTGTCGGAGCGACAAGTCGCCATAGGCCGCAGCGGCCAGGGAGGGTCCTTTATAGGGGATACAGGGGATCCCCTGTGCTTCGAAGAAATTGAGGATCTTGAGTAATGCTTTAGTGAGAAAACGATTGTGAAAGGCATTGGTGTAAAAATGGCGCTGGAGCTGATCGGAGATGACTTTGGGAACCGCTTCCGGGCAACCGGTGTGCAAACTGCGATGCAGGAGAGGCATCATTCCCTGCGCGTGTGCCATGCGGATGAGATACTGCCAGTCTATGTCTCCCCGCAGCAGAGTTCTCATTTGCGCGGTTCGTGCAGAGTCCACGCCGGTCCGGGCACAGTGAAGCAGCAATCTGATTTCAGGACGGATAGTCGCTGCTGGAGCTTGAGCAGAGAGCTTAACTGCAATCTTCATGGTCACCGTTACCAATTATTCAAGAGAGGATCTCGCGAAAGAATGTTCCTCTTTCTACCCTACGTGTCTGCACCGAGCAAGCGTTACTCCCTGCGCTGGGACAAACGGGATTCCCTTCTCACCCCCTTTTTGTCAGAATAGGCTGGTCTCTTGGGGAAAGCAGATTCGCATGCCACACATCATCGGCACGGCCGGCCACATCGATCACGGCAAAACTTCGCTCATCAAGGCGCTCACCGGCCAGGAAACTGACCGGCTTAAGGAGGAGCAAGAGCGCGGCATCTCGATTGATCTGGGGTTCGCCTATCTGGACCTGCCCGATGGTGAACGCGCCGGGATCGTGGACGTCCCTGGCCACGAACGTTTCATCCGCAACATGCTCGCCGGTGCGCATGGCATCGACTTGGTGCTGTTCACGATCGCTGCGGACGATGGCGTCATGCCGCAGAGCGAGGAGCACCTCGATTTCCTCCATCTCCTCGGTGTTAAAAAAGGCATCTTCGCCATCACCAAAGCCGATTTGGTTGAGCCGGCACGCTTGGCCGAGGTGCAGGAAGAGATTGAGATCCTCACACTTGATAGCACTCTGGAAGGGGCGCCGATCATTCCGGTCTCCTCAGTCACTGGCCTGGGGCTCGACCGGTTGCGGCAGGAGATTGCTGCTCAGCTCCAGGCCTATGAACGGACCCCATTGCCGGGGTATTTTCGCCTGCCGGTGGACCGGGCTTTTGTGATGAAGGGCCACGGTGTGGTGGTGACCGGCACGGCGGTTGCCGGTACGATCAACGAGGGGGACACGGTGCGGGTGCTACCAGGCGGCGAAGAGACGCGCGTGCGTTCGCTGCAAGTACACGGTCAAGCGGTGCATACGGCGAAATGGGGACAGCGGGTGGCGTTGAATCTTGTCGGTCTGGAGAAGAGCGATCTGACTCGTGGGCACATGATCTGCCATCCCAAGGTGACGCTCACGACCGAACGGTTCGACGCGTTTGTCGAGATCCGACCGGGCGCGCGACGGGAGGTCGAGAACCACGAGCGCGTGCGTGTCCATCTGGGCACGGCTGAAGTCATCGGCAAGGTCATCATCCTCGACGGACGCGAGGTCTTGCCGCCGCGTTCGACCGCCTTTTGCCAGATCGTTGTGGAAGAGCCGGTGGTGGCCTTGCGTGGGGATCGGTTCATCCTGCGCAACCAGACCGCTCAAGGTACCCTCGGTGGGGGAGAGGTGATCTACCCCTTTGCCCAGCGCCACCGCCGCGCAGAAGAGGGAATGAACGAACGTCTAGCCGCGTTGCGGACGACGGATCTACTCCAGGCATGCCGCGCCTATCTCGAAGCGCAGAGCGCCTTTGCCGCATCACTGGAAGAGATCTACCAAGGCGTGAATGCCCGCGAGGAGGAAGTAGCCGTCCTGCTCGCACAAGATCCGCAGATCCTGCCTTTTCCTGACAAGCATCATCCAGAAGCGTATGCGGCGGTCGGCAAATGGCGACACCTCACCGCCGAAGTGCGTAAAACTCTCGCCTCCTTTCATCAGAATACGCCGCTCGCGCGCGGCATGGAGATGGAGTCTATCCGGAGCCAGTTGTCGTTTTCGTTCTCCCCTAAGATCTTTCGGGCGGTGACCGAGAAACTGGTTGCCGAAGGCGTGGCGATTCGTGAGGACAGCGCCCTGCGGTTGCCTTCACACACTGTCACCCTCAACGAAGGGGAGCAAGGGACCGCGTCTCACCTGGAACGGATGCTGCAGGACGGTGGCTTTACCCCTCCGGAAATGAAGGAACTCGAAGAGAAGCTCCGGGTGCCGCGCAAGTCGCTCGCCGATCTCCTCGGCGTGTTGGAGTCGCGGGGGAAAGTGGTCAAGGTCACTACTGACCTGTATTTCAGTAGCGCGACCTTGGAAAAGGCGAAATCCGCCCTGACGGCTCATCTGACAGCCCAAGGAGAGATTACCGCCGCGGCTTTCCGCGACCTCTTGGGTATCAGCCGCAAGACCGCGATTCCCTTGCTGGAATATTTTGATCGCACCGGCCTGACGCTGCGAGTCGGCGACGTGCGTAAACTGCGGAAGAAATAGGGATTGGGGTTGGGGATTAGGGGCTGGGTAGAAAACCAACCCCAATCCCTCAGCTCCTAAAAGAGGAACACTATGAGCCAGCCAGATCGAACTCCGAGGGACCAGCGTCCGCGCATCCGCCTGACCGAGAAGGTCAAGGCCGCAGGGTGAGCGGGCAAACTGGGTCCGGCGGACCTAGCTCTCGTGCTTGGCTCACTGCCCCGCGTCTCGCATCCCGACCTGATTGTCGGAGTCGAGACCTCGGATGACGCGGGCGTGTTTCGCCTGCGTGACGACTTGGCCATCGTCAACACGGTGGATTTTTTCACGCCAGTGGTTGATGACCCCTATACGTACGGCCTGATCTCGGCAACGAATTCGCTCAGTGATGTCTATGCGATGGGAGGAGAGCCGAAGACCGCCATGAATATCGTCTGTTTCCCGCAGAACGGCATCGACAAAGAGGTACTGGCTGAGATCCTCCTGGGGGGGATGGATAAGGCGACCGAGGCCGGAGTCGTGGTTGTTGGTGGGCATTCCGTGGCTGACGAGGAAATTAAGTATGGCATGGCTATCACCGGGGTGATCGACCCACGTCGGGTGATCCGTAATGTCGGCGCGCAGGTTGGTGATGTAGTGGTTCTCACCAAGCCGCTGGGGACCGGCATCCTGACGACCGCCCTTAAGAAAGCTCACCTGTGTGAAGAGGAATACGCGGCCGCGGTGACGTCTATGTCTACTCTCAACGACAAAGCCGCGCGGGTGATGCTCCGTCACACCGTCCACGCTTGTACGGATATTACCGGCTTTAGCCTGATGGGACATAGCTGTGAGATGGCTATGGGCAGTGGCGTGACGTTGCGCCTGCACGCGTCCGCTCTCCCGTTACTGCCCGGGGCCTTGCGCCTGGCCCTGGAGGGGTACATTACCGGTGGTTGCAAGCGCAACCGTACCTACCTGGCCGATAAAGTGCAGGCTTCCTCCTCTGTCGCGCAAGACTTCAACGAGGTAGCCTTTGATCCCCAGACCTCGGGGGGGCTGCTCATCGCCGTGCCTGAGCGAGAGGCACCGGCGCTCGTGCGCGACCTCTTAGCAGAAGGGGTCCTTGCGGCGGCCGTCATCGGCGAAGCCGTGCCCCGAGGGGAGGTGTGGGTGGAGTTGCAGTAGTAAGCTACCTCTATAAGCACTACTATAACCTCACAAGAGTAAAAAAATCGCGGACTTTGCCGATGTCTATCTTGTATTACCAAAGCTGCCCCGTTCTGCGGCTGGCAAGGCGGAGAGGACAGTATTATGCAATCGCTATCAGCACCTGCTCTGCTCAATCAATTCACCTCTCTAGCTACTACGTTTTCTCAACTGGGCGCGCGGCTCTCTCAAGCGGCCAGTGCCTTACAAGATCCTGGCCTGCCTCCGCCGACAAGTTTGCTTGCCGAGCTTGTTTCCTGCCGCCGGGACTTTACCGATCTATGCGCCAATGTTCTGTCTCTGGCCGAAAATTTGACGGTTGCACCCTTCCCGGTGCCCGCGGAGATTGCTTCTCTCAACGATCTTCGTCCCCTCCTGCAGCGGGTAGGAGAGGCGGAACAGAAAAAAGCGGCGGTTGAGGGCATTCGTCGGCAGGCTCTTCTGCAGTTAGACCGTGTTCTCGCCATTGTCCGTCGTGACGGCAATAATTTCCCGCCTTTACTGGAGTGTCAGGGGAGAGCTAGAGAGTTACACAACGCCATTGCCGAGGTGGCATGGCCGCAAACGCACCCAGCCGCAGAGGCCTTGATTGGCGGAGAGCATCCCTTCGCGCAACTCTTGTTGCTGGTTGAAGGTCAGGAAGAACTGGATGACGACCACTGGGCACTCTTACTGGACATGGTCGAACAGACATTTAGTAAACCCTTGGCGATAGCTGCCTCGCGGGGAAGACTCCTTATTCCGGCCGAATATCGTTCAGCCACACTTGCCAATCCGCAGCCGGCGATACCCGTCTCACCAGAAAGATTCAGCGTTCCTCTGGCGGTCCCGTCGTCCGGGGAGGGTCCTTTGACGGCGATAGGAGAGGACACTGCAGCGTCTGTCATCGTTGTCCAGCCGCAATTGGCACCTACGCCTGACCCGGAACCAGCCGTTGCTGTCGTGGAGATGCACCCCTTCCCTGAGGAGACGGTACCGCAAAACGGGGCTGCTGTGCCCCCTCTTGAAGAGGCGGTGATCCACAACGGCAGCGCTGCCACAGTCACCACCCTCACGCAAGAAGACATGCGAGAAGAGCCTGTCGTAATCGCACCGGAGAAAGAGCGGGAGGGACAAGAGGAAACAGAACAGCAACCCTCGCTCTATCATTTCGGGCCGGACACTGCGGCTCAGGAAATTGCCGCGTCCATTTTACGCAAGAAAACTGAAGAACGTCCGGTGATCCTGCGTGATCTGATGTGGCGGTTGATCTATGAAGATAAGGTGATTCTTGCCTTCCACATGGCACGCTCTCTGGAAACTCTCTACCCGGACCTGCAGCCGTGTTTGCCTTCCTGGTTGATGCGCTCGGTGGTACTTGGCCGGCACGTTCGTCATGCGAACGGTGAAATTGCTCGCCTCCTGGAAGAAGATTTCAGCAAATTCACCGCTGATTGCTTCACTACTAATCACCAGGAATGGAGTACTGCGGTCAGGTTTCTGGTGGCGGCTGCCGCCCTGCAGCCTACCTTGCTAGCTCCTGATACCGGAGCTGCTCCCATGCTTCATGCCTTGCCCGGGGAGGCGGCTCTACCCCAATTCTCTGCTTATTGCCGCCTGATTGCCGACTACGGAGATAAACGCCAACCGCTTGATCCTAATACCTTTAAAAAAGGGAGAGGGCAGTCCGCATGGCAAGCGGACCTGGACGCGCTGAGGCAGGTAGTGGAGTCGTGGTGCGCCCGCGCGGCGCGTACCACGATGGTGTTTCCTCCGGCAACCAAGGTGTGGCGGAGGTGGCAGGAGCCGAAAGGACTGATTCATTCGTTGCTTCAGCCAATCAGGCAAAACGATACGAGCAAACTGCAAGCGGCCAAGCGGACTATCGAGCAGATGTCGGATGATGTCCAACTCAAACGGGAAGTGGATTACACGGACCGAAAAGTGTTGGGCAGACTCCTGGGAGAGGATATTCCTGCCCGAGCCCTTGAGCCGATTCGCGCCCAGATCCGTGAGGCCGTAGGGTTCGTCCGTCGCTGGGTTGAACTTCAGGAATCTCGCCCTGACCAGGCCCAGAGCAGAGGAGCTTCCCAGGAACAAGCCGAGCAGTTGCGGCAACAGGTGGGGAGCTGTCAAGAAGCCGTTTTAGAGGAATTGAATTCCTTGCGGCGGCGCGAGCCGTCAGTCTTGATTGGGAGCGCGATCTCCTGTTGCCGGAGAGTCGTGGAAAACATTCGGACCTTGTGCGATGTCCAAGCGTCCTTCCCGACCGAGGAGCCGCAGCCAAAACCGTTCCTCTACACCGACCTGCTGCGAATCCCTTCGCTACCCATCAACGAGCAATGGGAGCTAGCGGTTCCTAACTACCAGCCGGTTGTGGACGGCATCTTAGAATTGGTGGCGAATATCTAAGGATTCCCGCCGGTCGCCGGGAGCAGGACGCCGCCAGACTCCTTGTCCGCTGGCGGGGCGAGAGAAGGACGATCAAGCTGCTTTTGCCACTGGCGCGGCACTTTGTGTTCCTGGAGAAAGTCGCGAAAGCGATCGCGCTCGTTCAGCGACCGCTGGGCAATCTCGGTATCGTCGTGCACGATGTGCGGAGTAAGAAAGATCAGTAAGTTGATCTTGTTGCTCCTGTCATCATCCGTGCGAAAGAAGCTCCCCAACACCGGCAAATCCCCCAGGTAAGGGACGCTCTCACGCTGCCGCGTGGTATTATCCGAGATTAGACCACCGATCACCACGGTCTGCGCATCCTTGACCACCACAGTCGTGCTGGCTGAACGGATCGACGTCGTTGGTCCCACCAAATTGGGATCTCCCACGGTGGTTGGCACGATCGCCGACACCTCTTCATAAATATCGAGACGGACGGAATTGCCCTCGGAGATCTGCGGAGTGAGGCGCAGCGAGATCCCTACGTCCTGACGCTCCACCGTGGCGAACAGATTGTTCAGGTTTGAAGTGTCGGTTGCTCGGCTGGCAAGAAAGGGAACATTCTGCCCGACGAGGATTTCTGCTTCTTGGTTGTCAGTGGTGAGGAGAGTAGGGGAGGAGAGTACGTTAATGTCATTACTGGTCTGCGCCGCGCGCAGGAGTGCCACCTGGGCTGGTACCTTCGTGCCGTCGGGCAGCTCTATCGTCTTGTTGCTGGCCGCCGCCAACAACAAACCTGACAGGCTTGCCGGGTTGGTGAGCGCGGTGTTCAAATCTTTGAGATTAACTCGACCGAGACCAACCCCCTCGCCGTTGATACTAAATGCGCCTTGCAATTCGATTCCCAGTTGACGCGCCCGATCGACGCTGACCTCAAGAATCATCGCTTCCACGTAGACCTGGCGGCGCCGCACGTCGATCTGGTCGATGACTTTCTTGAGCGTGTCGAAGTCCTGCTGCGCGGCGCTGATGAGGAGGGAGTTGGTGGCGGGATCGGCGGTAATCGAGACCTCGCTGCTGAACTCTGACGCAGTACCGGAGACGCTGGGTGCGGCCTGAGCTTGAGAGGGCGGCGCCGCTGGCGGCGAGAACCGCTCTCCCATTGCTGAGCCGGAACGTCCGGATTGCCGGCCGAACTGGTTGTCGCGCCGCGGGCGTCGGTCGCGCCGCGGCGCGTTGATCCCGCTGCTACCCCCACCTCCTGCTCCCGTCCGTGCGCCGATTAAGTCAGCCAAAACCGGCAACATTTCCTCGGCGTTGGCGTGTTTGAGCGGATACACGTGAATCTTGCTGGTTCCGGGCGGGAGCGGCGCGTCGAGCCGGGCGACCAATCGGCGTACGGTCTTCAGGTCAAGCGGATTGCTCATGACAATCAGTGAGTTTGTCCGCTCGTCAGGAAGGACGCGCACCGCGTTGCTCGATCCACCGCCTGTGGAAGGGGCGTTGCCAGTGGTCGTGACTGGCCTGATCCGCGGCACCCCCGATGCCCCCTCGCTCCCAGTCTGCTCTTTCATGATTTCTTCGATTTTCTTGGCCAGGTCACCGGCAAACGCATGGGTGAGCTGGATAACCTCGGTCACCCGTTCATTCCCTTCCACATCCAACTCTTCCAGCATCCCCAGAAGCCGCCGGACATTGACCGCCGAGTCGGTCACAATCAGCGTGTTGGTTGGTGCATAGGGAATCACCAACCCGTCCTGTGACACCATGGGTTGCAGGACGGGGGCCATGTCCGTAGCCGTTGCGTACCGCAAGGGAACGAGGCGGGTGATGAATTCGTCGCCCGCGGCGGCGAGCGAGCCGTTCGACAGTATGGGCAGGCCGATCTGTTTGGCATCGCGACTGGGCACGATTTTGATCACCCCTCTGCCCGGCACGGTGGTAAACCCCTTGACCTGCAGGACCGACTGAAAGACGGTATATGCCTCGTCTGCCGTGACCTTGTGCGGAGAGATAATCGTGACCTTGCCGCGGACCTTTTCGTCAACGATGAAATTTTTATTGGTGATATCGCTAATGAACCTGGCAAGAACGGGAATATCCACGTCTTGAAAGTTGATCGCGACCTGTCCGTCGGCTCCGTCCTGGGAAGGTTTCTTGTTGTTAGGGGATGGATCAAGATCCTCGTCGGAAAGGAAGTGACCGTCCCGGCCTCTGTCGGCGAGTCTGGCAGGACCGTGCGCCCAACTTGTGCCAGCGATGAAGAGGAGCACGAAGCACAGCCGGAGAGGCGCAGGGAGCGCGCCGCCCCTGTACCATTTTGCTTTGTTCGGCAGCTTATTGGCGAATCTCATACGAAAGAGTAACCGGCTGGCGGTTGCGCAATACATCGACGCGCACCTGTGAGTGACCCTGGAGGTCTTGGAGCAAGGAGAAGGCCGTGCTGGGATCGGAGATCTCGACTCCATTCACCCGCTGGACGATATCGCCGTTTTTCAGACCCAAGCGCTCAATGAGACTTTGGGGCTTAATGGAAAACAAGCGAAACCCTTGCGTTGCCCCATTGCCATCGGCATAGGGCACGGCCCGAACCTGGGTGAACAGGTCGTTCAGATTCTCCACGGCATGATCCACCTCGCGGCGGTCGATCTGAAAAGTATCCTGTGCCACCTGATGCACGCTATCCTGGTCCTGATGTGGCACTGGAGTTGCAGTAATGACAAGCGGCTGGGTCGGAGTCGCAGGCGCATCGGTAGGTAGGGTCAAGGTCTCACGCCGACCGTTGCGCTCGAGAGTGACCTGATCCCAGCCAACCTGGACGAGGGTTACCCCCGGGGCGACCGGCTCACCCTCGCGATACAAGCCCTGCGCATGGGTGCTTTGGTCCTCGATGATGGCGAAGGCGCGCTCGTGCTCGCGCACCGCCGTACCCCATAACTTGAGCGCACTGTTGTTAGCAGCCACGACCGGGGCTTCCGTCTGGACCGGCGCTTTGAGCGAATTGAAAATATCGCGTGTGTAGACAACGGTGTAGGAAGAGAGCGGTGGGGTGAACCGCGTGGTGGGTGGCGGCAGACTCTCTTCTGATTGCAGAGCTGAAGGAGGCAGCGTCAGCCACGCCGCCACAACGCTATTGACGGCTAACGCGCTGAAATACGAAAGCAGCGCCAGGAGAAAAAATCGAGCACTAAGGAAGAGAATTTTTGACCCAACCACAACCACATCCACCCTAATCCTTCCCCAAGATAGGCGAATGGAGAAAATAATTCAAGCTTTACCCGAGCTTTTCCCGGCTAAATATCTGTGGCGACGTCTCCGCTTCAGGCAGTCGCTTGAAGACCAACCACCAATCGCTGCCCCACCGCCGCCAATGCAGATTCTATCCGAGGCAACTTGGACGGATGCCGGGGATCCAACAACCGCCGTACCTCTTTCTCGTCACACCCTAGCCGCTTTGCCAGCTCAGCCTTCGTAACCTGCGCTTCTTGCAGAGCAACATACAGCGCGGCTTTAGCAGCGGTTTGCGCTGGCAAGGGGACAGCGCACTGTCGTTTTTTCAGGGGAGAAGGGGGTGGGAGGGGTAGCCCCATCCCTATCCGGTTGGCAATGGCTTCTTCCAGACAATCCGCCGCTTCTCTCAGGGCATCTGTTCGGTCGTCACCTTGTGTAATCGCTTCAGGCACATCGACAAACGTGAC
>JBGPOI010000084.1:0-13237 GCA_041487975.1 Binatia bacterium
CTGCGAAGGGGACGACCGCGTGACCGCCTGGGCCTTCGACGCCAAAAAGAACCCGTTTGGCTCTCGCCTCAACGCGCTCTACAGCTCCGACCTCGGTCACTGGGACCTGCCTGACATGCGGGATGCAGCAGTAGAGGCGTATGAGTTGGTGGAGAAGGGGTTGATCAGCGAAGAGGACTTCAGGGATTTCGTGTTCGTCAATCCAGTAAAGCTCAAGACCGATCTGAATCCCGATTTCTTTAAGGGCACGGTAGTCGAGCAGGCGGTCGAAAAGCTACTGGCCAACACCAACGGCCAACAGCCTCGATCGGCAGCGGTTCGTTGAAAAAGCCTGGGGGGGTAGAGCGATGACACCAGTCCCGACTTAAGGCATTTCCACTGTCCCGGAGCGAAGGGTCCCCTCTCCCCTTGGTGGTACAGGCCGCTGGCCTGTGCGCAGCCGAGCCGGCTGCGCCACCAGAGAGGGACAGGCTTTCTCGACAAGGGGGGAAGGGATCTGAATGCTCAGCGAAGAGGCAAATTTGGGCTTAAGTTATGACCATCTGATATGCAATTTTTTCCTCAAAATAACAGTTGACAGACGCGAGGAACCAGCAGAATAATCACCCCCATGCCAGAGAAACCGCCAGCGGAGGCAACGACCGATACTCGCCGCCTGGCCGCCATCATGTTCACTGACATCGTGGGCTTTAGCCGCCAGATGGGCAGCAACGAAGCCCACACGCTGCGGCTGCTGACTGTGCATAACCAGGTCATCCAGCAGGCCGTGGCTACGCATCACGGCCACGTCATCAAGACCGTCGGTGATGCCTTCCTGGTGGACTTTCCTTCGGTGGTCCACGCCGTGCAGTGCGCCCAACATATTCACACTCAGTTCCGCACACACAACGCAGAAAAAGAGAAAAACGAGCAGATCCACGTTCGCATTGGCATCCACTCGGGCGACATCGTGCAACGGGATGGGGATGTGTTTGGTGACGGGGTGAACATTGCTTCGCGGCTGCAGGCCCTGGCCGAGCCGGACACTATTTGCATTTCGGACATGGTACATCGCGATGTTGCCCAGAAAGTCCCCTTGGGCACGGTGGTATCGTTGGGACGACCGCAGCTAAAGAACATTACTCAGCGCTTCCTCGTCTATGTGCTGTTACCGGAGAAACCCAAAGGGTTACGCCAGTACCTGCGTCTGCAGCGACTGAAGTTTCGTAGGGTGGGCACCGCCCACCTTGCCCGGGTTGCGCTGGTTGTAGCGGGGCTGCTCATTGGTGGCGGGATCGTGACCTTTTTGTTTCCTTCCTATTCCCCATTCCGCATTCCGCATTCCGCACTCAGGAGGCACAGCCTCCGTTGCTTCCGCTGCCCGACAAACCCTCCATCGTCGTCCTGCCCTTCGACAATATGAGCAAGGACCCTGAGCAAGACTACTTCAGCAACGGCCTCACCGAAGTGCTCACCAGTGACCTCTCCCGCATATCCAGCCTGTTTGTCATCGCCCGTAACACCGCGTTCACCTATCAAGGCAAGCCGAGGAATGTGCAAGAGGTCGGGAAAGAACTGGGCGTGCGCTACGTGATGGAAGGCAGCGTGCAGAGAGCAGGCGATCAGGTGCGCATCGTCGTGCAGTTAGTGGACACTACTACAGACGCCCACCTATGGTCTGAACGTTTCGACCGCCCCTTCAAAGACATCTTTGCCCTACAAGACGAGATCGTGCAGAAGATCGTGACGACGCTGAAACTCCAACTCTCCGCGCAGGAGCAGGGGTGGATCGTGCGCAAACACACGGACAACCTGGAAGCCTATGACTCCTTCTTGCGCGGGATCGAGCCCCTTTTCCGCTTCACGCAAGAGACCAATGCCCAGGCGCGGCAACTGTTTGAGAAAGCTGTTGCGTTGGACCCGCAGTATGCCGAGGCGTATGCGTTGCTGGGGTGGACCTACTGGATGGAGTGGGGCTGGCGCTGGAGCGCAGATCCCCAGAACCTGGAGCGCGCATCGGCGCTGGCGCACCAGGCCCTGGCGCACCAGGCCCTGGCGCACCAGGCCCTGGCCCTGGATGACTCCCTGCCTACAGCCCATTCGCTCTTGAGCGTCGTCTACTGGAATAAACAGCAGCTTGATTCAGCTCTTACTGAAGGCGAACGGGCCATCGCCCTCGATCCCAACACTGATTTCAGTGAACCAGGGAAAGAAGCAGAGGCCCGAGCCGAGACGGCGGAAGTGCTGCGGCTCAATCCTCAATTCTCGCTTGAGGTTCACAAGCAGAGAGAGCCCATCAAAGATCCAGCGATGTTAGAGCGTCAACTTGCCGCCCTGCGCAAGGCGGGGCTGAAATAAACGATGAATGATGAATGGTGCTCCCCTTTTCCGCTTTACGTTTTACGTCCTCGGTTAGCTGTGCCCGGATGAGTCGTGTACGATACGCGAGGGAGTGGAGGCAGGGATGCCAACGGTGGCGCGGGACAAAGGCTGCGAATTCATCGTGCATACACGCGAGCTGCCCTTTGAGCCACCACACGTCCATGTCCGGTTTGGTGATGACGAAGTGCGTATCGAACTTAATGGTGGGACATTCTTGGAGGAACCTCCGGCCGGCAAACGCCGAGCCATATTACAGGCGTATGTGCGTCATGTGGAGGAGATTCGTCTGGCCTGGGCTCGGTTACACGAGGGAATGGAGTGAATTATGAAAGCGTTCGCGTCAGCCTATGTGGAGCATGGGGAGAGGATGATGACCACGGCAACCCTGACCCAGTCTGGTCTAGAGGTCATGTTTGCTGATGGGCGGCGCGGGATCATTCCCACCGAAGCCGTCTTTGGCAGTGATCCTGCTCCTGCTGTGGAGGATCTCAAAATCCCCAATCCCTTTGTGGTACAGATTGTCTTGACTAACAAGGAGATAGTGGAAATCCCTTGGGACTTTGCCCGGCACTACTGCGACCCTACTTATGCTGCCCGAGTTGAGCAGAGGCGGGACACTGGACAGGCAATGCTGGGCAAACGTATCCACCGACTGCGGTCAGCACGCAAGCTTTCCCAGGAAGGACTTGCACGACGAGCAGGTGTGGGTCGGCTGATGCTGGCTCGCTTGGAGAGAGGTGAGCAGTCCCCACGGCGTGAAACATTGATGGCCCTGAGCAAGGCTCTAGGAGTTGGGCTGGCTGAGTTGCTGTTGGATTAGTGATGGCCCGCGGCAATAATGGGCATGCTCTCTGCGACAGCGCACCATGCTTGGGCACGGAAGGGGGTCCTGTGTCCACTGTCAGCCGGGCGCCACAAAAGCGAGTCAGTGCAAAGAAGAGAAATTAGGCAAGTCTGACACTATCTCTTCTTGAGCCGGGCTCCTTTTCACTGTCTGTCAGTGATCTATTTTGCGGCAGGGATGCACACGCCACTTTTTCACGACACGCGCCGTGCCAGGAAAATCCCACTCAGCACCAACGCTCCGCCTAGCGCCTGCCAAGGGCCCAGCGTTTCATTGAGAATCAGCCAGGCAAAGATCGTCGCCATCACCGGCTGTAAGAGCAACGTCAGAGAGGAAAACGCCGCAGGCAGATGGGCCAGGGCATAGGCGATGAGACTTTGGCCGCCCACCTGTGAGATAAGCGCCAAACCGATCAGCGGCCGCCAACCGAGAGAGGAACTCGGGAGCAAGTGCTCGCCTGACAAGAACGCGACGGGAAACAGCGCCGCGGAAGTCACCGCGCCGCTCCACGCCATAATGGTGGCGGCAGAGAAATCACCACGTAAGCGTTTCACTGATAGGATGTAACCCGCGTAGAACACGGCTGTGATGAGCCCCAAAACATCACCCCACAAATGCTGGGCGCTCACCTGAAAGCTGGTGCCGACCATGAGCGTCGTCCCCAGCAGTGCGGTGCCCATGCCGAGCAGAAAGGTCAGACCCACCCCCTGACGGAAAAACAACCACCCACCGAGAGCGACGAAGATAGGGGCAAAGTTGGCCAGCAGCGTGGCATTCGCTACAGAGGTAAAGCGGATAGACCAGTGCCACACGGCCAGATCACCGGCAAAGAAGAGACCGGCTACACTGAGGCGACCGTAATCAGCCGAAGAGAAAGGACGGCGGAAAGGGTCCCTGCCCTGCCCTTCCACAATCATCCATAGCCAAAGGGCAGGCAGCGCCAGAGTCAACCGCCAGAAGGCCGTGGCACTAGGACCTACTTGGCTGAGACGGACAAAGATGGGCGCAAAAGCAACGGCAACCGCGCCACCGCACAAGGCAAGCAGCGCCACACCAGCGCTACTGCTCTCAGTGAGAGAAAGCGAACCTTCGGCGGCACGCATAAAGGGAAATATCTCAATCAGACTGCAGGAGATTCGTACACGTGCGCCTGCACTCAGCGCTACAGACGTGCGCACAGCGCACGCTACCCCGATTGTGTACCAATCTCAGGCATCCTGGTTTAGGGGAAGAAGACTCGTTATCGTTGCTCCTTGTCCGTGCTCAGCCCCAGTCGCTCGCGGTTGTACTTATCCGTCAGCACGGCGTCACACCAGTCGCGGTGGTCGAGATACCAGCGGATCGTCTGCGTGAGTCCCTGCTCAAAGTCATGCGCGGGTGTCCAGCCCAATTCGCTGCGGACCTTGGTCGCATCGATGGCATAGCGCCAATCGTGCCCCGGCCGGTCCGGGACGAATCTCTTAAGGGCGTCGTAGCGAGTAATCCCTTGCCGGACCAGGGCTGGATTCGTGGCTGCCGGAACTATTCCTTCCAAAAGCGCACAGAGGCGATCAACAATCTCCAGGTTCGTCCGTTCGTTGCCCCCACCCAGGTTGTACTTTCCGCCCACTTGTCCCCGCTGCAGCACGAGCAAGATACCGGCGCAATGATCTTCCACATACAGCCAGTCCCGTACGTTACCGCCGGTGCCGTAAATCGGCAGCGGTTTGCCTTCGAGCGCGTTGAGCAGCAGCAGCGGAATCAATTTTTCGGGAAACTGGTAAGGGCCATAGTTATTTGAACAGTTGGTGAGCAGCGTCGGCAAGCCATAGGTCTCGTAATAGGCACGGACCAGATGATCGGCGGACGCTTTGGAAGCGGCATACGGAGAATTGGGTGCGTAAGGAGTCGTCTCCGCAAACGCACCGGTCGCGCCCAAGGTGCCGTAGACCTCATCCGTCGAGATGTGCAGGAAACGAAAAGCGGAGCGCCTGGAGAGATCGAGAGTCGCAATGAACCGCCGCGCCGTTTCAAGCAGGACGAAGACACCGACGATGTTGGTCTCGATAAAGGGACGCGGGTCGTCAATCGAACGATCGACATGACTCTCAGCCGCGAAATTCACCACTGCCGTTGGCTGATGCGTGCGGAAGACCTCGGCCATGGCCGCGCGATCAGCGATGTCCGCTTGAATAAACGCCACGCGGGGGCTCGGCAGGACATCGTCGAGGCTGCGGAGGTTCCCAGCGTAGGTCAGCTTATCCACCACCACGACGCGGGCAGTGGTCCGGGCAAGCGCCAGCCGGACGAAGTTGCTGCCAATGAACCCGGCCCCGCCGGTCACAATCATGGTCTCCATTGACGGTTGCCACCTTGAGGAAACATGGTGTCTATGGTAGGTGATTCGCCGCGACTCGCAAGAGAGTACTGTTGATCGAGGCGAAGCGCCGTCCGTGCCCCGCGGCCCTGCGGCGCTTCATTGCCGAGCTGACAAAGGGCGGCTGAGCAACGATTTGTCCAACAGGGTGATACAGGACGCATAGAGGTGGGGGGAGTATTCACGCTCGCGCGCTCCGTGGCGCGCATGCTGCAACAGATAGTCCGCGAAACCGGCAGAATGGGGATTTTCCTCGGCGCCGTTCTGCTGCACGTCTTCATCCCACCTTTACCGGGGGCTCAGCTCGCCCGCCGGGTCCATTTCATCGGCACCCGCTCATTGCTCCTCATTGTCTTCACCGGTGCCTTCACCGGCATGGTGGTGGCGTTTCAGGGGTATATCGCGCTGCGTCGCTTCGGCGGAGAAGCTTTTCTCGGTTCGGGAGTCGGCCTCAGTTTGATCCGCGAGTTAGGGCCTGTGCTCTCGGCGTTGATGATTACCGCTCGGGCCGGCTCGGCGCTCGCCGCGGAGATTGGCATCATGCGGATCACGGAGCAGATTGACGCGCTCGAAGTGATGGCGCTCAACCCGATCAAATACCTCGTCGTTCCCATCCTCTTGGCGGCGCTGCTTACCTTTCCCCTGCTCAACGGTGTCTTTGTCGTGGTGGGCATCTATGGCGGGTTCCTGGTGGGCGTCAAGCTCCTCGGTGTCAGTTCGGGCGCTTACTTTTCACAGATGAGCAGTGCCATCACCTCAGAGGATGTCTGGAACGGCCTCTACAAGTCGCTCTCGTTCGGGGTGATCGTCGCCTGGGTATGCTGCTTCAAGGGGTTCTATGCCGAGCGCGGGGCCGAGGGGGTGAGTCACGCGACCACCCAGGCGGTCGTCATGTCATCCGTCCTCATTCTGGTGTGGGACTATTTCCTCACTTCGGTGCTCTTCCAGTGATCCGCACGGTCAACCTCCACAAGTCGTTCGGTCGCCAGCGTGTGCTGGCCGGCGTCAATCTGGAAATCCCAGATGGGACTATTTACGTGATTATCGGCAGCAGTGGTGCTGGTAAGAGCTGTCTGTTGAAACATTTCATCGGCCTCCTCCAGCCTGATCAGGGAGAAGTGTGGGTCGATGGCGAGGAAGTCAGCACCCTGCGCGGACGGGCACTCAATAGCGTTCGCGCGCGTTTCGGCATGCTGTTTCAGGGTGGCGCGTTATTTGACTCGCTCTCGGTTTATGACAACGTCGCCTTTCCCTTGCGCGAGAAGACCCGCCTCAGCGAAGCGGTGATTCGGGAGAGAGTCCACGAACGGCTCGCGCAAGTAGGCCTCTCGGGTGTCAACCATAAGTTCCCGTCCGAACTCTCCGGCGGCATGCGCAAACGGGCCGCCCTGGCGCGGGCGCTGGTTTCACAGCCGGAAATTCTGTTGTTTGACGAGCCCACCACCGGCCTCGACCCTATCCGCGTCAACGCGATCCATCAGCTCATTCTCGACCTTCACCGCCTTTTGCACTTCACCGCCGTGATTGTCAGCCATGAAATCCCTGAGATCTTTTCTCTGGCCACACATGTCGCTATGCTGCACGGGGGCGTGATCGTGGCCACGGGTACGCCGGCCGAGATTCAGGCGTCGCCCGACCCGGTGGTGCAACAGTTTATCACCGGCCAGATCGAAGGTCCCATCGAGGTCAACTGAGAGAACCATGAAGAAACTCGACATGGAAGTGGTGGTGGGCTGTGTCTTTTTACTCGGAGTAGGTATCTTGGCCTACATCTCTTTACATCTCGACCAGATCGACCCCACCGGTTCCCGAGGCTACACCGTGCAGGCCGACTTCTCGACTGCAGGCGGATTGCAAAACGGGGCGGTAATCGAATTGGCTGGAGTGGAGATTGGCCGGGTTATGGCAGTAGATCTGGCAGACTATCATGCCAGAGTGACCTTGAAGCTGCACCAGGATATCCAATTGTCTGAGGATGCCCGGGCCGCCATCAAAACCAAGGGCTTGATCGGCGAGCGCTACGTCGAGATTACGCCGGGGAAAACAACGACGCAGCTCAAACCTGGTGGGCAAATCCGCGATACCGAGTCGCCGGTAGATATGCAAGAATTGATTGCCAAATTCATTTTCGGCAACGTGGAGAAGGCAGCAGAGGAGTAAAACTGTGATCACCAAACTATTGGTGGCAATCGTGATCGGCACCCTTGGTTACGGAGTTACGGTCCAACCCGTCCTGGCTCAGACGGGAGCTATCCAGCACGAAGAAACGGAGCACGCCCCCCCCTACGATCCGTGGGAACCGTTTAATCAGGGGATGTTCACGTTTAACCTGCAGCTCGATAAATACGCCCTCAGGCCGGTGGCCACCGGATACGCCTGGTTGCTGCCAGACGCGGCGCGCCGGAGTGTCGGCCGTTTTTTCAAAAACCTGGGCGTAGTGGAACGGTTCGCCAATAACCTCTTCCAGGCAAAGTTTCCTGGGGCTGGTCAGGAAGTCGGTCGTTTCGTCCTGAACACCACCCTGGGGGGCGTTGGCTTCTTCGACGTGGCGGATATATGGTTCGATATGAAAGAAAGCCCGGAGGACTTTGGGCAGACCCTGGCCGTCTATGGTGTCTCCTCCGGCCCTTATCTGGTACTGCCGTTCTTCGGCCCCTCGACCGTCCGTGATACAGTTGGACTGGCGGTAGACAGCGCCATGAATCCGATGAACTATTTCCTCTCGACGCTGCAAGTGTTCGCCATCAGCGGCGGCTTAACGGTCGGCAGTGCAATCAACTATCGCTCTCTCAATCTCCAGTTCTTCGAGGATGTGGACCGCTATGCCGTCGATCTGTATGGCGCCGTGCAAGACGGCTATCTCCAACGGCGAGAGAAAGATATCCAAGAATGACGACAGAAAAGAGGGAAAGGTTGTGACACGTCTTCGTTCACTCTTGCGCAAGGTAACCTGTGTTAGTGTGCTGGCTTGGTCTCTCAGCGCCTGGGCCGCGGATTCTCCGCTGGAACTCATTCGCTCGACCACCGAGCGATCTATGGCGGTCTTGCAAGACCCGGCCAATCAGGGAGCCGACCATCATCAAGCGCGGATTGACAAAGTCCGGGAGATCCTGCTGCCGCAGTTCGACTCCCTGGAGATCGCTAAACGCACCCTCGGTCCCTATTGGCGTGAGCGCACGGAAGAGCAAAAGAAGGAATTCACCGACCTCTTCACTCGGTTAGTCGAGAAGACCTACAGCGGCACGCTCGACCGCTATAACCCTGATGTGAAGTTCTTTTTCGATCAAGAGCGCATCGAAGAAGACTTTGCCGAGGTAGATACCCGCATCCTTGATCCAGCGCAGAACAAAACCTTTTCAGTAAGCTACCGTTTGCACAGGGTCGGCGGGAAGTGGCTGATCTATGACATCGTCGCCGAGAATGTCAGCCTGGTGCGGAACTACCGCAATCAATTCAACCGCATCTTGAGCAAGTCGTCGTATGAAGATCTGGTCCAAACGATCCAGAGCAAACTGAAAGAACTCTCCGCCCCATCTTCGGCTGCCTCCTCTGCTTCATCCTCTGCTTCATCCTCATAAGCAGTCGCTCTCGATGCGCAGGGCAGCAAGGAAAGGGACACATTCATGGCCAACCCGGTAGACCCCTGGCTCCCCCTGCCCTTTCAGCGTTTGTCACAAGAAGTCGATCGGCTCTTCGATGAGATGATCCACCGGCCTTGGGGAGCCCGCCGTGGAGTTACGGACTGGAACCCGCAACTCGATCTCTACGAAACGGCCAGTGCCTTTATTCTTGAAGCCGATCTTCCCGGGGTGAGAAAGCAGGACGTGTCGGTCACGGTCGAAGACGGTAACCTGGTGGTGCAAGGCCGGCGGGCGGCCGCGCGCAGCCGCCCCGACGGAAACTTTCACTACCGCGAACGCCACTCCGGACAATTTGTGCGACGGTTACGTCTACCTGCGTCCGTCACTCCAGAACAGATCCGCGCCGATTTTCGCAATGGCGTCCTGCGGGTGACCCTGCCGAAGTTGCCCCGAGAAAGGAATCCGCAGCGATGAAGGCGCTCTCTTCTGACTCCCAGCATCCCACGGCGCCGTTGCAGCCGGCACCATCCCCGACCGAACTCCAGGCCGAGGACCTACGCTTTCATGTTTCTCTTGCCAGCGATTTTCACACCACCGCCGAACTGGAGCCTGGCCACGATTTCATCGGCCAGGAACGCGCGCGAGCCGCCCTGGAACTGGGGCTCGGAATTCCCAGCGGTGGGTTCAATATCTTTGTCTCCGGGCTGACTGGCGCTGACAAGCTCGAAGCGCTGCGCGGCTGGGTTGCCCACCACGCGACGCAAGCGGCCACACCGGGAGACTGGGTGTATGTGCATAATTTCGCTCATCCGGATGCGCCGCGCGCCATTTACCTGGCCTCCGGGCGGGGCTGCCGTCTCAAGCACTCGATGAATGAGTTGGTCAAAACCCTGCGCGAGGAATTGCCCAAAGCCTTTCGCCAGGAAGCCTTCGACAAAGAAAAAACTCAACTCAAGGATAAGTACGTTGCCCAGGCCCAGGCGCTCAGCACCGAGTTGGAAGCCCGTGCCCGCGAGAAAGGCTTTGTCATCCAGGCCGGTCCTGGTGGCAACCTCATCTTAATTCCTGTCGTCAACGGCCGCCCCCTGGAGGGTCCGGAGGAGTTCGCCCGTCTGAGCGACGAACAACAGCAGGCGATCGCCACCAACCAGCGCCGGGTGGCGGAAGAACTGGCGGCGTTCACCACCAAACAACAAGAGATCCTGCGAGCTATGGCCGAGGACGTCCATCTGGTCGAGAAGCGCTTTGGCGAGGCCTTGCTCACCCCTATGCTAGCTGCCATCAGCCGAGAGATGGACAACCCAGAAGTCGAGGAGTATCTCGCCGAGGTCAAAGCGCACATCATCGACAACCTCGACGACTTCAAAGAACAGGAACGGCCAAGTTCTCCCCTGCCCTTCTTGTTCGCTCCTCCTTCCCAGGATCCCTTTCTCGAATACGACGTCAATGTGGTGGTGGATAACACGCACACCAATGGCGCCCCGGTCCTGGTGGAGAGTTCCCCGACGTATCTCAATTTGTTTGGCACCATCGAGCGGGTGGTCGATCGCTCCGGTCGTTTGGTCACCAACTTCACCCGCATCAAGTCGGGGTCGTTGTTGCGCGCCCACGGTGGCTATCTCATCTTCAGTCTTGAAGATGCCGTGACCGAGCCCGCGGTGTGGAAGGCGCTCAAGCGGACGCTGAAAAGCAGTCGCATCGAAATGGAAACCTACGAGCCCTTTGCCCTCTTCGCCACCTCGGGCCTCAAACCGGAGCCGGTGCAGATTCAGGTCAAAGTCGTGGTGGTCGCCAGTCCGTTCCTTTACCACCTGCTCTACACGTGGGATGAGGAGTTTCGCGAGATCTTCAAAGTCCACGCCGATTTCCGCCACGCTATGGAACTCGACGCCCAGCATCTGTCGGTGTACGGCCAGTGGGTGGCACGGGTCTGCCGCCAGGAAGGATTGCCCCACTTCGATCGTTCAGCCGTCGAACGGCTGGTCGAGTTTGGCGCGCGCCAGGCCGGCGATCGCCAGAAGGTGTCGGCAGCATCCGCGGAAATCACCGACTTGGTGCGGGAAGCGGCCTACTGGGCGCGCAAGGACAACGGCCACCTGGTCTCCGCCCGGCATGTGCAGCAAGCGTTAGACCAGCGGACGTTTCGCTCTAATCGCGTCGAAGAAGAACTGCGTGAGTTCATCACCCAGGGAACCATCCTGATGGACATTGATGGCCGCAAGGTCGGGCAGCTCAATGGGCTGGCGGTCTTGCAGATGGGGGAGCACAGCTTCGGCCGGCCGTCCAGAGTCACAGCTAGTGTAGCCATGGGTCAGGCTGGTATCGTCAACATCGAGCGGGAGTCCCGCCTCAGCGGCTCGATTCATGACAAAGGCTTACTCATTTTGTCGGGATACCTGCGCAACCAATATGGTCAAGACAAGCCCCTGACCCTCTCAGCCAGCCTGTGTTTCGAGCAGTCGTATTCCGGCATCGAAGGCGATAGCGCGTCCTCGACCGAACTCTACGCCTTGCTTTCGCGCTTGGCGGAGCTGCCGGTGCGCCAAGACCTCGCCGTGACTGGCTCAGTGAACCAATGGGGAGAAGTACAGGCAATCGGCGGAGTGAATGAGAAGATCGAGGGATTTTTCGATGTCTGCCGGGTGCAGGGGCTGACGGGCCAACAAGGGGTGATGATTCCGGCGTCGAACGTGCGCAACCTCATTCTGCGGGCGGACGTGATTGAGGCGGTGGCGCAAGGCCAGTTTCATATCTATCCGATCCGCACGATCGATGAGGGCATTGCCCTGCTCACCGGAGTGCGCGCCGGCACAGTCGCAGAAGAAGGGACGGTCAACGGCTTGGTGAGCCACCGCTTACGCCATCTCGCCATCGACCTCAAGGCATTTAGCACTGGGGGTGAGGAAGCGAGAATCAAGAAGCCCGACAACGAGGAAGAGAAGCGTTAAGAAGGGATTTTGCCTCGTTAATCCTTCGCTGCACTTTCACCACTCAGCGTGTGCGGCAGAAAGCATTAGAACTCTCGTAAGATCAAGCATGCTGCAACAGCAAAAGAAACGGTGCAAGACGGTGGAGTTCATTGTTGAAGAGAGCGACTGGAAACCCGGCGCCTGTCAGCGATGGGCCGAAAGCCTGGTGCACGTCCGGGTGGCATGGCCCGCAGGCGAGAGGCGGCAGGTGAAGGGAGTTGGAGGGAAGTGGCATCCGCAGCAAAGGGTTTGGGAGTTGCGGTATGACCGCGTGAGCGCGTTAGGCTTGGAAGAGCGAATCGTCGGCGACAATGAAAGCATATAGATATAGATGCTTAGAGCTGTCCACGAAGCATCTACCTGTAGATGGGGGCATCTATTAGTAGAGCCTTGCATCTATTCGTAGATGCAGGGGGCGGCGGCATACTCAGTAGTTAGCCCGCACCGGTCACCAGCCAGAGTCACAAGCTGAAATCTCTGTATGTCGACACGAGGAAAAGAAAAACTCCCAATCGGAAATTCGTTCGAAGCACTTTACCCACATGTGACTTTTTGGGTAAAACATGGTGGCTGGATCGAAATGGGGGACGACGAGTGTAGTCCCTCCTTTGTCCGAGCCTTAGATGGCGGAGGGATGGTGTGGGAAGGAGCAGGACACTACCAGTCAGTTGATGCCGCACTCAAAGCTCTAGAAATCGGCCTGCAGGGTGTCATGCAAGAACAAGGAATCGGTCCCTATTCACAGAGAAAGAAGTGACAGGATCTGTTGACCTTCCACCCCCAACCACCGGAATCCCAACCCCACCCTGGTGAGGCAAGGGGGGTTGGAACCGAAGCTGAGGAGGCAAGGCAAATATGAAAGGTCCGGGGAGGAGCAGCACTAGTGGCGCGGCTAACATTGCGCTGCACCGCATCGCCGCCACGTTGCGGTTTGGAAGAACCTGAAAGGTCCCGTTTTGGCGGCTCGCGGTGAGCTAGGACGTTGGGCGGAATGACACTTGCCATGCCTAGATACGACACTAATCTAGCCGCCGAATTTCACGTATTGTCGGTGCTGCACAGGCTCGGTGCAAATGCTAATCTCACTCTCGGCAACAAGAAGGCAGTGGATATTGTCGTTATTCGA
>JBGPOI010000085.1:0-13112 GCA_041487975.1 Binatia bacterium
ACCTCGCCGAGAAAGCCGTGGTCCGGAAAGCGGGCACTGAGAAACTCCACGATTTTCGCCTCGCACTCGCGATCTGCCTGTGAGACAGGAGTGCGGTCGGCCTTGGTCTCGACGGTTAGGTTCGTGCGGAAATAGTGCAGCGCAATCTCACCAGCCGCCTTGGCCGCTGCGATTGCCGTGGTGAGGATTTCGTCCATGCTTCCTAAGCTTTCAGCGCTCAGCAACCAACAAACCGGGGGTAAAAAGGGAAAAAGGGGAAACGGGGAAACGGAAAGTAATATGAGAAATCTTTATCTCCCTTTTCGCCTTTTCCCCTCTTCGCCGTTTCGCCTTTCTCATTCACCGCTGATTACCAGTTTACAGAAGTCCCCGCACCAATCCGCCATCGACCTGAATGCTGACGCCGTTCACGTAGCTCGCGGCTTCGGAGGCAAGGAAGACGATCACGTTCGCCATCTCTTGGGGATCGCCGATACGCCTGAGGGGAACATCAGCCGCACTTTCCTTCAGTGCCTCCTCAAACGACTTGTTCGCTCGCTGCGCGCGAGCGGTAATGCCGCCCTTCAGTCGATCGGTAAGGATACGGCCAGGGAGCACAGTATTGACGGTAATGTTGTGTTTGCTCACTTCCCGTGAGAGTGTCTTAGCCATCCCTACTACCGCCGGCCGCACGCCGTTGGAGAGAATCAGTCCATCGATGGGCTCCTTCACCGACATCGACATCACACTGAGAATCCGTCCCCACTGCTGTTTCTCCATGTACGGCAGGACCTTGCGGATCAGACGAACAGTGCTGAGAAAGTTCAGCGCAAACGCCTTCTCCCAATCCGCGTCGGACATATCGCCAAAGCCACCCAGCGGTGGTCCGCCGGTGTTGGCCACCAGCACGTGCACCGTACCGAAGCGCTCGACCGTCTCGTCGATCAGTCGTTCGGTCGCCTCGCTCTGGGAGAGGTCGCCGGGCACAGCCAATACCTCGGCGCCAGTCTCTCGCCGAATTTCTTCAGCAGTTCCTTGCAACATATCCGGGTCACGCGCGCAGACCGTGACTTTCGCTCCTTCGCGTGCAAATCCCAGCGCAGTCGCCTTACCAATACCCTTGCTGGCTCCGCCAATGACGACGACTTTGTCTTTGAGTCCGAGGTCCATAACCTTACCTCCTGATCATACGCCTAAGCCCGGCGCGCACCTTTTATCACCCTTCGACAAGCTCAGGGTAACCGGGGTGTGGCCGTTCGTGCTGAGCCTGTCGAAGCATGAACAGTTTCTATGCCGGCAGATACCCTTTTTTCCGGTAAAACGTCCGCACCGCAGACTCGAAGCCTGGCGGATTGTCACCCATCACCGAGTGGCCGGCTCCAGGCACCAAAGCGAACTCCGAGCCGGGAATCGTTTCTTGCAAGTATTTCGCTCCATCGAGAGAGAGGACATCGCTTTCACCGCCTTTCACCACCAAGGTCGGGCAATGGATCTTTACAACTTCAGCGCTCAGTTCTTCTTGCATCCTTTTGACGTCAACCGAGCGGTGACCACTGCTGAAGTAGGTATCGTACTTCCAGGTCCACTTGCCACTGGGCAACTGCTTGAGGTTATAGACACAGGTGAACTTGCGGATGACCTCTAAGGGCCGGCGCGGGTTGAAACGGTGGATGACCTCCGCGGCCGCATCGAGAGAGTCAAATTCGCGGTAGTTCGTCATGAAGTCACGGATGTGCTGCACGCCTTTGTTTTCCACCCGCGGCCCGATATCAACGACCACCAGGGCCTCGACTCGCTCGGGATGATTCGCGGTGAACGACAGCGAATTGGCTCCTCCCATCGACATACCGGTCAGGAAGAAGCGCTCCAGCCCCAAGGCGTGGGTGAAAGCCGCAACATCGCCTACCATCATCTTGCGCGAGTAATCTTTGTCCGGCGCCCAGTCGGTGTCGCCGTGGCCACGCTGGTCGAAGGCCATCACGTGGAAGTGCGGGCCCATTGCCGCGGCGAACAGGTCCCAGGTGTGGCACGTTTGCCCCACTCCGTGCAGGAGCACCAGAGGCGGCTTCTCAGAACTACCCCAGTCGAGATAGTGAAACTTGAGCCCGTTGGCGTGGACATAGCGATCGGTGCACTGTGCCGTCATGCTTTTCCCCTCCTTCGCGTATGAAGGAGCTAGAATAGAGGAAAACGAGGGAAGAGGGAAGAGTTATGACTTTACTTTTGCATGTTACCCCTATATTGAATGAAGCACTGTAGTACTTCTTTTGACTGAGAAAATAATAATCCTTCCCCATGGCAAAGCTCTTTTTTGCAGGCTGCCTTCTTCTTCTGCTCAACAGCGCCTACCTGGCCGTCTTTGCCTCACCGACCCTTTTTTATGCGTTTAACGTCCTCTTCCATGTTGGCTTCGGTGTAGTCCTGGCCTTGCCTTTTCTGATCCACGGCGTGCGTCTCGTACGTACCGCAGCTTCTGATCCGGGACGATGGGGAGCCCTGGCCTTGCAAATGGGCTTCTGGCTAATGGTGGGCAGTATAACGGCAGGCATTGCCCTGATCATTCTTGGCAACGTCCGTCCCAACCGCTGGCTCCTGCACGTTCATATCGCTACTGCAGTGACGGCCGTTGTCCTTCTGGCTGGAGGCCTTAGGGCCCGGGCAAGTCGGCCTCAGGCCACGCCGGTCGTGAAGCGGGCGTGGCAACTGACTGCCGCTACGATGGTTGTTTCCTTTATCCTGCCGCTTCTAGTGATCCTATTTAAGGCCGTCTCCCCGGATCCTTATAGGGTTGAAAATCCCGCCATTCCTCCTCCCAGCATGGACGAGGAGGGCATGTTGGGTAAAGACGGGCCTTTCTTCCCCTCTGCGGTCGAGACAGCCTCCCGAAGCAAGATTTCTACGGACTTTCTCATGCAATCAGAGTCTTGTGGCCGCTCAGGGTGCCATGCTGACATTTACAAGCAGTGGAACTCCTCGGCTCACCATTTCTCTTCTTTCAACAACCAGTGGTACCGTAAATCCATTGAGTACATGCAGGATGTGATTGGGGTAAAGCCCTCCAAGTGGTGCGGGGGGTGCCATGACCTGGCCGTTCTGCTCAACGGCATGATGGATACCCCAATTCGAGAGATAGTCCACACCCCTCAGGCTCAGGCCGGCCTGGGCTGCACGGCCTGTCACTCCATTGTTAAAGTCAAGGACACCATGGGGAACGGCGGCTACATGATCGAATACCCTCCCCTGCATGATCTGGCCACAAGCGAGAACAAGTTTCTTCGGCTGATTCATGACTTTATACTGCGGGTGGATCCTGAGCCGCACAAGAAGACGTTCTTGAAACCCTTCCACCGCCAAAACCGGGCTGAATTTTGCTCGGCGTGCCACAAGGTTCATCTGGACAAGCCTGTGAACAACTACCGGTGGTTTCGGGGTTTCAACGACTATGATGCCTGGCAGTCCAGCGGTGTCTCCGGCCAGGGTGCCCGCTCTTTTTATTACCCGGTGCAATCCCAGGACTGTGTGGACTGCCACATGCCCCTGATGCCCTCAAAAGATGCCGGGAACATAGACGGCTTTGTGCATTCCCACCGCTTCCCTGCTGCCAATACCGCTCTTGCCATTGCCAACCGGGACGAAGAACAACTGAAGACCGTCATTGATTTCTTACAGAATAAGCGGCTGACTGTGGACATTTTTGCCCTGGGCGAGCCCTTCTCCCGGGGTGTTCATAGCTCTGACGGTCACTCCCCCGATCACCCCCTGGA
Organism: Binatia bacterium; assembly: GCA_041487975.1. GTDB lineage: Bacteria > Desulfobacterota > Binatia > Bin18 > Bin18 > JACQEL01. The sequence continues at coordinate 3,744 of JBGPOI010000085.1, forward strand.
GACGGCCACCACCTTTGCTGTAGGAGAGGAGCAGGAGATGGGGGTTGAGGGCGGGGTGATCTCCCTCAAGACAACACCGATAATCGCTCCTCTGGACCGGCCAGGGGCTACCGTCAGGAGGGGGGACACAGTCCGCATTGATGTTGTGGTCCGAACTCGTAGCGTTGGCCACTTTTTTCCCGCTGGGACAGTGGACGCTTTTGATGTGTGGCTGGAGCTCAAGGCTGTAGACAACGGGGACCGGACGATCTTCTGGAGTGGAGCGGTGGAGGACGGAGGCAAAGGCCCGGTAGAGAAGGGTGCCCACTTTTACCGCTCTTTACAACTGGACGGCCACGGCAACCCCATCAATAAGCGTAACGCCTGGGCAACCCGGGCGGTGCTCTATGTCAACCTGATTCCTCCGGGAGCGGCTGACACGGTGCACTTCCGCCTGAGGGTCCCTGAGGACTGCGGCGATACCCTTTACCTGACGGCTAAACTCAACTACCGCAAGTTTGCCTGGTGGCACACTCAGTGGGCCTTTGCCGGTGAGCGCGACCCCTCTCACAAGAACTTCGTCCTGAGTGCCCACTATGACGATGGCCGCTGGCTCTTTACCGGAGATACCTCCGACGTGTCGGGCCAGATCAAGAGCATCCCTGACCTGCCCATTGTCACCCTGGCAACTGCCGAAGCCACTCTGGGGGTTGTCGATGCCCAGGCGCCCTTACCGGAGATGAAGGCAGAGCCCAGACCAGAGGACCGCGAACGGTGGAACGATTATGGAATTGGCCTGTTGCAGCAGGGGCTTGTCAGAGGGGCAGAAGAGGCCTTTTTAAAGGTCACAGAGATTGACCCCACATACGCTGATGGCTGGGTCAACGTGGCCCGTGCGCGTCTCCGGGAGCGGAACATCCAGGGGGCGAGGGAGGCGCTGGAGAAGGCCCTGGCAGTGGACCCGGACTTGCCCAAAACCCACTATTTTTATGCTTTAGCCCTGAAAACCCAGGGCCAGTATGATCAGGCGCTGGAGCATTTGCGGAAAGCTGCGGCTGTCTACCCGCAAGACCGGGTGGTGCGCAACGAGATCGGACGCCTGCTTTTCCTTCAGGGTCGCTACGCCGAGGCTATTGAAGAGCTAAAGCAGGTATTAAAGATCGACCCGGAAGATCTTGCGGCCCACTATAACCTTATGCTCAGTTACCGGGGTGTAGGTAACTTGGCCGAGGCCCAAAGGGAGTATCAGCTCTACCTGCGCTTTAAGGCGGATGATTCGGCCCGGGCCATTATCGGCAATTACTGGCGCGTGAACCCGGGAGATAACAATGAACGACAGCCGGTCCACGAGCACGTCTCGGTGCCCCTCGGGTAAACGCCTGGCGGATGCACGGGTTCATGCATCAGAATGGACTCGTTATCTTCCGCTCCTTGAGGCGCAGGATCGCATGGCCTCGCTGGGGAACGTCAAAGCCCCCAATTCCCCTGCCGAACTGTGAAGCGTCAAAACTTCCGATCCCACTACCAATAACAGCAAACGTTTCGTCTCGCTGCACCATCCCCACGCCGGGCGCGTAGAGCGTGATCGTTGTCACTGTGCCCGACGCACTCCAGTGCGTCACCTCCACACAGTTGGTGAAGGTCCCGGCTGGCACGGTTACCGTCTCGTCAATCGCCGTGACTGCATACTTCCCGTCGGCATTTTTCCACGTCGCACCCACGGTCAAGGGAGCTTTCAGGAAAAACCGCGGCTCGGCCCCCATCGTCTCAAAGCTTTCTGTCTGGCGATCGAGGCGTCTTATCCCATCAGCGGTAGAGACGAAAAACTCCTCAACCCCCTCAGCGGTCATGTAGCTCTGCTTGATCTGCAGGACAAAAGCGTTCCCCTCTTGACGGGTCACCTCCCACGACTCAACCACCGGTATCACATCGGTACTCTCACTCGATTCGTAAACCCACCGGTTCCCCACAGCCAGAGGGAAATAGGCAGCAGGTGGAGGTTCTGCGTAGAGGATGCTGGGTTCTTTAAGCCCCCACCCCAACGCCAAAATGATAGCGAAGAAATGGCGTCTGTTCATCGTGTCTTCTGCCTTGTAAGAGTCTTCTGCCCTTCAGTGATGGTCACAAATTGGTCTGCGGCCACATTGGTAAATTCTTGTTCCTGGCCACTGGGCCAGCGGATGTGAATTTTATCCGCTTTGGTAGCCTTCCCCAGGCCAAACTCCAGCTCCAGGCTGTTTGTAGAGCCGAATCCCCCTCCGCTGGTCACCTCGGCGGTGTAAGGAGAACCGCCAACCGTTACCGTCACTCGGGCGCCTATGCCATCCCGATTACTCTTGACCCCGCGAGTGCGAATGGTCAGCCAGTGGTTGGAGGTGCCGCCGAGGTTGCGAAAGAGAGCATTGGGCTGCCGGTCGCCGGACCAGGAACCGCCACAGGGAGAGTAGATATCCAGATTGCCATCACCGTCAAAGTCGGCAAAGGTCTGACCATGGCCCTTGCAGAGATCACCCGTCCCTGAGGAGCTGGTGACGTCAACAAAACTTCCGTTCCTCTTGTTTAAGAAGAGGACGTTGGGCTCGTAGCGCTCCATGGCAGGGCCGCCGGCGCCGAGATAGATCTCCGGGAAGCCGTCGTTGTCGATGTCGCCGAAGTTGGCGGCCATGGAGCCATAGGTTCCCTGCAAGCCCGCCTGCACCGTGACATCCTCAAAGGTGCCATCGCCCTTATTGCGATATAGTTTCTGGCCGCTTTCACCCTGGGGCTCGCCCGTCAGGTAGAAGCGAGCAACGTCGGCCATCCGGCTGGCCCAACTGGAAACAAAGAGGTCCAGGTCCCCATCGTGGTCATAGTCGAAGAAAAAGGCCACAAATCCATACTTGGGAGCCGCAACCCCGGCCTTGGCAGTCCAATCAGAAAAGGTGCCGTTGCCGTTATTATGATAATAGCTGTTGTCCTCCCCATAGTTCACCACATAGAGGTCAGGATAGCCGTCGTTGTCAGCATCCCCCCAGGCACAGCCGATGGAGTGATGTCCTTCAAAGACCCCGGCCGGGATTGCCACATTGGTAAAGGTGCCATCACCGTTGTTATGGAAGAGGCTGTTGAGTTCGCCATATAAGCTGGAAACGCCATTGGCCACGTAGAGATCAATGAACCCGTCACGATCGTAATCCGCCCAGGCAGCAGTGAAGCTACCGCTGGGGTCATCCACGCCGGCCTCTTTAGTGACATCCGTGAATGTCCCGTTCCCGTTATTCCGGTAAAGGGTGTTGGGGCCGCGGCCACCCCAGCCGTTGCGGGTGACGTAGATGTCGGGGTAACCGTCGTTATTGTAGTCGGCAAAGAGAGCGCTCCAGCCGCCCTGGGGATCACGGAGGCCGGCCTGTTCTGCGACATCGGTAAAGGTCCCGTCGCCATTGTTACGGAAGAGAGCGTGGGGTGACATGAAGCCCACGGTAAACAAGTCCAGATCGCCATCCCCATCATAATCCGCCCAGGCGCTGCCACGGCCGAGGTCCACTTTAGCCGTACCAGAAGAGGGGCCAATATTTTCAAACCGGACGGGCGACTGGACGGAAGATCGGGCCCATGGTCCGGCGAGGAGCGGCGACCGATATTTTCCATCCAGCTGCCCGAGATCAAGGCCGGCCATTTTCGCTGCCACCAGCAGGTTCCATCTGGCTTCCACATAGTCCGGTGAACGGTCGAGGGCTTGCTTGAAACTGTCGACGGCCTGCGCAGGTTTATTCTGGCGCAACTGAGAGACACCCAGGAAGAAGGGGCTCTCGGCATCCTGTGGGTAGGCTTCGGCCAGTTTCTGAAAGCCCGCCTCAGCGGCGCTGAAATTGCCATTCGCCAGTTCCATCATGGTCAGATTGAAGGCTGGGTCCACATGACGCCATTCCCCCTGCTGGATAGGCGCAGGAGTCTGCGCTGCTGTGAGAGCCGGGCCGGCCACAAGGAGAAGGAGACTAATGATCAGTTTCACTAGAACCATGCCTTTTAGTCAGAGGTAACTTACTGCTTCCCCTCCCCCATAAGGGTCTCAATATCGTTCATGATGAGCTGGGGGCTGGCGAAGCCCTCGCTATAGATGTTTCTGATGTTGTTGGCCTCGTCCAGAAGAAAGACCTTAAACACGTGATGAAAGCGCCCGCTCCAGATACCGTTCTCGTTGGAGATCTTGGCTACGGGTTGATTAAAATCCTCTAGGAGCGGCGTCAGCTCCGTGTTGCTTGCGCTGGTGAGAAAGTGCCACTCCGAGTGCGGATTTAGAGAGGCGCGCAGGGTCCCCATGCGCTCAGGGGTGTCCCGTTCTGGGTCAAAGCTGATCAAGAACAGTGTCACCTGCTTGGCTAACTGCGGACGCTCGGCCAGCAGGCGGTCTAATTGCTGCAGCACCGCCGTCGCCAGCGGACACCCTATTGTCTCCGGGCAAGAGGTGTAAATAAGAGAAGCAACAGCGATTTTCCCCTTTTTGAGGTCGAGCAGGTTTACCTGCTTACCGGTCGGGTCCAGTAGCGGATGGTCGCTTACGCTATTAACGACGGGGAGTGTGTAGGTGCCGGGGGCTAGGGACTCGGATGCCGGGCTGAACGGTTCCGCTGACGCTGCCGCAAACACGCACAGAGAGGTTACCAGAGTGAGCCAGAGAGAGCGGAAACACCTCACATACATAACGCACCTCCATGCATAACGTTGCTTAGGTTCATGAGAAGCGTTCAGCCATCAGAGGTCAGCTTTCAGCGCCTTCCTTAGTGCAAAGGTTGTCCCTTAGCCCCTTTCTGCTCCGTGAGGATGAGGAGCTGATTGGCGGCCACGTCCTTAAAGGTCTCGACGAGGCCGCTTGGCCATCGGACTTCTACCTGATCTACCTTTGTATGGCTTCCCAGACCAAAGAGTGGACGGAGGTCATTTTGCGATAAGTAGCTGGAGCCACTTCGCACCTCGGCGATCTGGGTCAGCGCTCCCACCACTACCTTGATCCTGGCGCCTATTCCGTCCCGATTGCTTTTTGTGCCCACCGTTTTGACCATAAGCCAGTGGTTACGGTTCCCCCCATCGTTACGCAGGAGTGTGGCAGTTTGATTGTTATTGACAATAAAAATGTCGGTGTCGCCATCGTTATCATAGTCCCCAAAGGCAGCGCCGCGCCCAACTCTTTTGATAAGCAAACCCGGACCTGAGCTAAGCGTCACTTCGGTGAATCGGCCCTGCCCCTCATTGTGAAAGAGTTGATTGCTCTGCTCATAGGTGGTTACGTCATTGTACAGGTGTATATTGTCCTGGAGATGGCCATTGGCAATAAAAAGGTCCTTGTTGCCATCATTGTCGTAGTCCAAGAGTTTAGTGCCCCACCCCATATAGGGCTCCCGGTCCTCGCCCAGCCCGGCTAGATCCGTAACATCGATAAAGAACCCACTCCCCTGGTTGCGGTAGAGAGTGTTAGTTTCAAAATCAAAGTTTGTCTTAAAGATGTCCAGAAGCCCATCATTATTGTAATCTGCAAAATCGACCCCCATGCCAGCCTCGGCCTTCCCCTCTCCGTTGTAGGCTACACCCGAGAGAACCCCCACTTCGGTGAAGGTCCCATCCCCATTGTTGTGGTACAGGAAGTTGGCTATCGAATCGTTGGCCACATAAAGATCAACATAGCCATCGTTGTCATAATCCCCAAATACCACACCCAGGCCTTTACCGGCTGGATTGAAAACTCTGGCTGCTGCGGTGACGTCGGTAAAGGTTCCGTTGCCATTATTGCGGTAGAGGACGCTGGCGACACCATTAAAGTTATCCGGATGACAGTACGTCCTGAAGCCCTCCTCATGCCGCCCACACCATATGTTCTTCTTTGTCAGCGTAAAATCGAGGTAATTGGCCACGTACAGATCAAGGTTGCCATCGTTATCATAATCGGCAAAGGCACAGCTCGATCCCCACCGGTCATCCCCCACCCCCGCCCGCTTCGTCACATCGGTAAACGTCCCATCGCCGTTGTTGCGATAAAGGACGTTGGGACCAAAGTTGGTGATGTAGATGTCCTGGTTCCCATCGTTGTCGTAGTCAGCCACGCACACTCCCATGCCATAGTGCCCATTCCCCCTGACCCCCGCCTGCTTCGTCACATTGGTAAACGTCCCATCGCCGTTGTTGCGATAAAGAACATTGCCCGGGCTGGTCCCCTTGTCCGAGAGGTCGGCGCCGTTAACCACATAAATATCCAGATAGCCATCGTTGTTGTAATCAAGAAAGGCGGCCCCGGAACCCATGGTCTCAATCAGGTATTTTTCTCCTTTGGCTCCATTGTAGTGGGCGAAGGTCACCCCGGCTTGGGAAGTGACCTCGACGAACCGTACGTCAGAGGGTTGGGCTGGAGTTGTCTTTGCCCCTGCGGCAGCCAAGTTAGGGCTCTGCGGGGAATCCAAGGGCGACGTGCCAGCACCGCCCCGAAAGCGGCTTTGGCTCAGATAATAAAGGAAGGTAACTAACGCCGTGACTATGACACAGGAAGTGATGAGCAGCTTTTTCTTAAGTGAGCGCTTAGCAGTTGAGGGTCGGGGGTCAGGAGTCAGAGGTCGGTGTTTCGCTTTGGTTGCCATTATTCCTATCTTCCAGTCCCTGTCTCCTTTTTCTCAGATACCCCTCGTTTTTGATCAATAATCTTGAGTTGTTCACGTGCCATAACCAGGTCGGGTGTTAGCTCGAGAGCTTTCTCAAATTCGGCTGCCGCCTCGTCGTATTTCTCTTGCCTGGCATAGACCAGGCCCAGACCATAGTGGGCGTTGCCATCGTTAGGATCAAGCTCAGCGGCTTTTTTGAATAGCCTTATGGCCTCAGCCAGCTGACCCTGCCTCTCATAGGCAGCACCGAGGGCATAATACGCAGCGAGATGACGCGGATGAGTCTCGATAAACTCGCTGAGCTCTCTGATCGCCTCGGCAAACTTGCCCTGCCTTACATAGGCGAGTCCCAGACCGTAGCGAGCAGGGGCATAATCCTCATCCGGACGCAGCTCGAGAGTCCTTTGGAACTCCCGCTCCGCCTCAGCAAATCGTCTCAGTTCGGCATAGGCCAGTGCCAGGTTATAGCGGGCCTCGGCATAGTCGGGCTTAAGCTCAAGGGCTTTCTGGTAGGCTTCTATGGCTTCGGCATGGCGGCCGCGTTTAGAATAGAGCACCCCCAGGTTATAATGGGACTCGGGTCTCTTGGCATGCTCCTCGGCAATCCGCTGGTACCGTTCTATCTCCCTTTGGGCCTCAACCTCAGCATTTAGTTGCTTAAAGATCTCTAACTCCTTGGTCCCCTCCTTCACCTGACCTTGCCTCAGATAGGCCTGCCCCAGATTGTAGTGGGCTGCCAGATGACGGGGATCCAATTCCACTGTCCGCCGGTACTCGGCTATGGCCTCTGCCATCTGACCGCTTTGAGAATAGGCCTGCCCCAGATTATAGTGGGTTTCGGCGCTATTAGGACTGAGGGCAAGAGCCCTGCGGTACGCTTCTATGGCCTCGGCATACTGACCCTGTTTGGCATAGGCCTGCCCCAGGCCATAGTGAGGGCCAGCATCTTTGGGGTCAAGCTCGATAGCCTTCTGGTAGGTTTCTATGGCCTCGGCGACGCGGCCTACTGCCATTCTGGTACGTGCAAGAGCCGAGCGCAACATGGCGCTGTTAGGGTCAAGCTCTACCGCTTTTTCGTGTTCTTTTTCAGCCTCGGCGAGGAGGTTTTGGCGGGCATAGATAAGGCCCAACCCGTAGTGGGTGTCAGCATAACCGGGGTCAAGCGCGATGGCCCTCTGGTACGCGTCTATGGCCTCGGCATACTGACCCCGCTCGGCGCGGATAGACCCCAGCGCATAATGGGCAAGGGCGAGGTTAGGGTTTAATTCGAGGGCTTTGGCAAACGCCTCTGACGCATCGCCGTGCCGACCCTGATCGGCATAGATGAGGCCCAGATGATAGTGGGCCTCAGCATGATTAGGGTTCAGCTCAATAGCCTTGCTGAGTTCCCTCATACCTTCGGCATATTTGCCTTCCCTTGCATAGTTGACTCCCAGAGCATAGTGCGTCTCGGCATCATTTTCTGCCTCTGCGGCATATGGGCCGTGTTTGAAACCGCTACCACCAACCAGCACCAAAACAAATAGGGCTGTCGGCACTAGCCCTACCATTTTGCCTTTTATCAGATAATTGGAAGTCAGCCCCAGACGCTCCAGAGCAAGCCCGGAGAGAATCAAAGAGATCCATAGCACCACTTTCCCTACGTAGCCCCAGACGATTTTCTGAATAGCCTCCTCTTCTCGCCTTGGACCTGTGTCTTCTGCTGGCATTGAGAACCTCCTAAAAGACTGTTCACCCTAACAGAAAAGGAAAGGCAAAAAAAGGGAAAACTCTTCCTTACCTTCGATAGGATGAAGAGTAAAAACTGAAAAATCCCCAATTCTTCACCCTTCACTCTTCACTCTTAACTGGCTCAGCACCACCTCTGGCGTCAGCTCTCTCAGGCTTGGCAGCACCAGGCTCGCCCGGCTGAAGTCGTTATGCACGGTGTACTCGTTCGGCACGGCGATGCAGGCCATGTCAGCGTTGCAGGCAGCCATCACCCCTTTGTAGGTATCCTCGATCACCACACACCGGCTCGGAGAGAGGCCGAGTTTCTCTGCCGCGGCCAGGAAGGCGTCGGGCTGCGGTTTCGCCCCACGGTAGTCCTGGCGGGCAACGGTAGTGGGAAAGAAGCGGTCAATCGCGAAGCGACGCAGGACAAAGTCCAGATGTTCACGATTGGTGTTGGTCGCCACGGTCAGCGCAAAGTGCGGCGCGAGCCGGGCGAGCGCTTCCTCGACATGCGGCATCAGCGTCACCTCGGTCTCCAACAGACGGAGGTAGAGCGGCGAACGTAACTGACGCAGCTCGTCAGGTGAGATCGGCAGGTTATGCTTGGCGACGATGTACTCCGGCCCGGTTCCCTGTGCGATCCAGTACTCTTCGTACTCCGTCCGGGAGACGGTCACTCCGTAGGGTTTCAGGACTTCGCTGTAGGCGCGGTAATACAAGCCTTCTGAGTCGATGAGGACGCCGTCCAGGTCAAAGATGACCCCGTATGCGGAGAATCCAGTGGTCATGCGCTTTGTGCTCCTTTGCCGTGGCGGGATTCAGCTTGCCAGAGTTTTGTAGTAGAGTCACGGGGCATGAAGCCGGACAACCCTGTCCCCCCCTCAGCCGAGACCGACCCTTCCGCGGCCTGGGTGCCTGTGTTTCAGTCACTAGGGTTGCCATCGTACCGGGTCCGGGTCGAGAGCAGGACAGCTTGTATTGAAGCACCCCGTGAAGATTTTGCTCGTCTGCTCGACCCTGCGGTACGCTCGGTTTTGCTCAAACACGGCAAGGC